>JBIKHR010000001.1:0-30923 GCA_044362035.1 Polaromonas sp.
CCTTGCGTGCGCTCAAAACCGTGGGGGGCGAGGTCATTCTGGCCGACGCCTGCTCAAGCGACCGTACCGTCGAAATTGCCCGTGGCTACCCGGTGCGGATTGTTCAGCTGACACACCCGCATGAGCGTTGCTGCGGCATTGGCCCGCAGCTGGGCTACCAGCATGCGCGCGGGGAGTTCATTTACCTGGTGGATGGCGACATGCAATTGCTAGATGGTTTTTTGCCCCTGGCAATTGAGTTTTTGCGCTCACACCCGGCGGTTGCCGGCGTGGGCGGGCGGGTGCTGGAGATGAATCTGGACAACCCCGAATACCAGACACGCCAGGAACTCTGGGCGCAGGGTCAGCCAGGCCCGGCCAGTCGGCTTGACGGCGGCGGCGTGTACCGGCGCCAGGCCATCGAGGATGTGGCTTACTTTTCCAACCGTAACCTGCACAGCTACGAGGAGTTTGACCTGGCTGCGCGCTTGCGCTCACGCGGCTGGGAGCTCTGGCGCATGCCGCTGGATGCCGTCAGCCATTACGGTCACGAAACGCCCGCCCTGCAATTGTTGTGGCGGCGCTGGCGCAGCGGCTACCTGTGGGGCTTGGGCGAGTTGCTGCGCGCCAGTCTGGGGCATTCGCGCCTGGGGATGGTCTTGCAGGAAGTGCGCGAAGTGCGCATTTACGCGGCCGTGCTTTTGTGGTGGCTGGCGCTGGCGGCCCTGTGGCTGTGGCCGGCATCGCTCTGGCCGGCGCCCCTGTGGCCCGGGTTTGACGGCTACCGCGCGGTTACCGGTCTGGCCTTGCTGCTGACCCCGTTGGCCCTGATGGTCTGGCGCAAACGCTCGCTGTCGCGCGGGCTTTATGCGGTGCTGGCCTGGAGCTTTAACGCCGCGGGTATGTTGCGCGGTCTGCTGCGCCGCCCGCACCATGCGCAGGGCCGTGTGGACAGTCGCCTGCTGCAGGATGTCGCCGTGATGACGCCCGAAGACTTGTCAAAAACGCATTTGCGCAGTCTGGCCCGAAAGTCCATATGACACCTGATCTCTCCACACCAAGCAGCACTGCCCCGGCACGGCCCCGCACCATTTACATCGCCAGTCCCTGCACCCCAAAGGGCGGTGGCATGTACAAAGTGGCGGACTACCTGGTGCAAAACCAGGCTAAGACTGTGTCAGGTGCATCGCAGGCCGAACTGCGCATGCTCGACACCCGGGGGGATGGCAGCGCGCTGTCCTCGCTAGGGGTGTTGGTTACGGCGCTGGGCAAGCTGTTTCAAAGCGGCTTGCAAGGCGAACTGGCGGGTGTGCATGTGAACGTGGCCGAGCGGCTGAGCCTGCTGCGCAAGGGTGCAGTGATTGTGCTGAGCCGGGCCATCGGTGTGCCGGTTCTGCTGCATTTGCACGCAGCCCAGTTGCACAGTTCTTACCCGCGTCTGCCGCGGCCGCTGCAGGCGCTGACACGCTGGGTTTTTTCATTGCCGCAAGGCTGTGTGGTGCTGGGCCAGGCCAGCCGGCAATTTGTGATCGAGCAACTCCGGGTGCCGGCAGATCGTGTGCAGGTGCTCAACAACGGCGTGCCCGAACCCAGCCGGCCCAGGCGGGTGCCGGCCGACGGCCGTGTACTGCGCGTGCTGTTTGTCGGCAACCTGTCGGAGCGCAAAGGCGTGTCCGACCTGCTGGCGGCGCTGGCACGGCCGGGGTTTGACACGCAACGACTGGCAGTGGACATCGCCGGTGGGGGCGATGTTGAAGGCTACACGGCCAAGGCCCGGGCGCTCGGCCTGCATGAGCGGGTGCGTTTGACTGGCTGGACGGACCAGGCCGGTGTGGCGCAGCTGATGGCCGACGCTGATGTGCTGGTGCTGCCCTCTTACGACGAAGGCTTGCCGCTGGTCATCCTGGAGGCATTGGCCAACGGCGTGGCCGTGGTGTGCACGCCGGTGGGTGAAATAGACTCGGTGCTCAGCCACGAAAAGAATGCGCTGCTGGTGCAGCCTGGCGATGTGCCCGGGCTGGCACTGGCTTTGCAGCGAGTGCTCAGCGATGCACCGCTGCGCCAGGCGCTGGAACAGGCCGGCCGCCGGCTGTATGAGGAGCGATTTTCAGTGAGCCGGTTTTTTGCAGAGCTTGCATGCTTGCATCAGCGGCATTTTGGTGTGGCGGCACAGCCTGCAGATCAGCGCCGCTGAGCCAGCCGCAGGCGCAGCGCCCGCGCCAGAAAAAGCGGGTTGCCCAGCACATAGCGCTTGAACATGCGGCCCGGCTCCAGCATCAGGCGGTACAGCCACTCCATCCCCATGCGCCGCATCCAGGCCGGCGCGCGGGCGGTCTTGCCACCGAGAAAATCAATGATGGCGCCGCCGCACACGATCAGGCAGGGGTAGTCCAGTTGTGCGCGCAAGCGGTGGGCCACCTCTTCCTGCCGCGGCATGCCCATGCCCAGCACGATCAGTTCGCAGGGCTGCGACTGCATCAGACTGACATAGTCGCCCACGGGTAAAAAACCATGCGCCAGTGTCAGGTGGCTGCGGGGCGCCAGCTGCAACGCCACCGCACTGGCAGCACGGCTCAGGCCAGGCTCGCGGGTGCCCAGCAAGGCCATGGTGCGGCCGTTGAACTGCGCGATCAAACGGGGGATGAAATCGGTGCCATTGAGGTTGCAACCCGGCGGCATGCCGAGCAAGCTGAACAGCGTGGCCATGCCCGAGCCGTCACGCAACAAGGTGTCGGCCGAGACCAGGGTTTCATAAAACCCTGCCGAACCTGCTGCCGAGTTCATGGCGTGGGCATTGACAAAACCCAGCATGGTGGGGCGCTGCGGCTGGCTGAGCCGCCGCAACACGTCCCCCGTGGCTGCCTCGCCAGGCACGCGTTCGATGCGCTGCACCAGCTGACGCCAGCGGTGCGGCCAGGCCGGCGGTTTGGACGGGCTGGCGCGGCTGTCCAGCCAACGGTACAAGCCGCCCAGCAGCCAGGCCCCCAGCAGCCCGCCCAGGGCATCGGCGGCCAAGTCGTCCCAGCCGGCGTCGCGTCCGGGCAGCGCCAATTGGTGTAGCTCGTCCATGGCGCCGACGGCCATCGCCGCAGCCACCGCCCCCAACACCATGCGCCAGCCGCGCGCATCGGTGCACATGCCAAAAGCCATGCCGATGGCGGCAAAGACGGCCAGATGGGCCAGCTTGTCCCAGGGGGAAGTGAACAAGCCCACTGCCACCGGTGCAGCCCCGCCCCAAAACAGACCCATTGAAAGCAGCCCTAGCAGCAAGGCGGCCAACAGGCGCCAGCGCACCGGCAGATGAACGCCAGGCGTAGCGGGCGACCCGCCAGCCTCAGGCATCGTTGAGCACCGACCCCAGAACGCTGACCCCGAACTCGCGCAGACCTTGCGTCAGGTGCGCCATTTGCGGCAGCAAACTGTGGCCCTGGCGGGCCACCAGCAAAGCGGCACCGGCGCGCACCGCCACCGTGTGCGCGTCCGCGTAGGCGCTGGCAGCCGGCGTGTCAATGATGATCACGTCATAGCTTTCACCGAGCGACTGCAGCAGCGACGAAAAATTGGACCGCCCGAGCAACTCCTGCGGGTTGGGCGGTATCGCCCCCGCCGGCAACACCGACAGGTCGCGCAGGGACTCAATGTTGGCCACCGCATCCGGGCCGGCCCGCCCGACCAGCATGTCGGACAAGCCGGCGCGCTGACCCAGGTTGAAAAGCCGGTGCTGACTGGGCGTCCGCAGGTCGGCATCGACCAGCAAAGTGCGTTCGCCGAGTTGCGAAAAAACGATGGCCAGGTTGGCCGCCAGATAGCTGCGGCCTTCTTGCGGGTCGGCGCTCAGGATGGCCAGGCCCTTGCGCTCTTCGGCGGTACCAAACCAGCGCAACATGAGCTGACTGCGCAACGCACGCAAATCCTCTACCGGGCGGCTGGCAGGCTGGTAAGCGGCCACCAGCGCACGACTGAGCTTGCAGTCGGCCGCCAGGTAGGGATAGTCAAACTGCACCGACAAGGCGTAGCGCAGATCATCGTCGGTCATCAGCCCCAGCACTTGGCCAATGTCGCCAAAACGCACGCCGTTGCCTTGCTGCAGCGACAGGATGCGCTCGACATCCATTTTGGAGAGTCGCTTGTCGTCCACCAGAATGGTGCCGATAGCGCGACCCGAGCCGGTGGCGGGCTTGCTGGGAACCGTCAGGGGCACGGAATGAATGCCATGCGGGGGGTGAAAGTTCATGTTCATCGTCCTTCGATCTGGGTTCCGCCATGGCCCAATGCCAGGCGGCTGGTCCGGCCCAGACGGGGCATGCCGCCCGGTTTGGCGCGGGGATAAGCAGCGCTAAGGCGCCCGAGCAAAGGCAGGTCCAGCAACTGCGTGAGGTCTTCGGGCGAACGCACGCGGCGGTTGGACAACTCCAGCCACAACACGACGCCGATTCCCAGAAAAGTGCCGCCGAAGGCTGCAATCAGCAGATTGAGCAAAGTCTTGGGACTGGAGGGCTTGAGCGGCGCTGTGGCGGTGTTCAGGCGCACCACATTGGTCTGGTTGGTCAGACTCTGCAGCCGTGTTTGCGAGGCGCTTTTGCTGATTTCTTCATAAGCACGCTGTGCGGCCTCGACATCACGGCGGTAGACGTTCAGCTCGTCACGGTCCTTGTTGAGCATCAGCACACGGCTTTTCTGGACCGCTACAGCGCCCTGGAGTTCGCGCTCGCGGTCTTTGCCGACGCGGTAGGCGGTGTCAATCGAGGCCGAGATGTTGCCGGTCTCGCTGGCCAGCCGGCGCTTGAGGGAGGCCAGCTCGGACTGCATGCTCTGCATCTGCGGATGGTTGGGGCCGAGCTTGACATCGGCTTCCTGCACCTTGGCTTCGAGCCGGCCGATGTCGGCCTTCAGGCCGTTGATGAGCGGGCTTTGCATGACCTCCGCCACGGTGTCGACGTTGCCGCTGCTGCTGCGCTTGCTCTGGCTGTCGGTGGTGGTGCCCTGCACTTGAGTGAGTTGCGTCGAAATGGCACCGAGCTTGGCAGTTTCATAGTCCATGCGCTCGTCGTTGGTGACGATGCCGGCCTTTTGCTGGTAGTTGGACAGACGTTCCTGGGCAGATTCGAGTTTGGCGCGCGAGGCCTGGGCTTGCTGCTCAAACCATTCGGCATAAATGCGCGCCGGTTCGGTCTTGAGGGCCAGGTGGGTGTCCAGGTAGGCCTGGGCAAAGGCGTTGACGATCTTGGCGGTCATCTCCGGGTCGCGGCCCTTGAAACTGATGTTGATCACGTTGCTTTCTCGCGCCGGCCGCACATCAAGTCGCTTCTTCAAGACATCGGCCAGCCAGACGAGCATGGTGCCTCGGCCTTGTGTGGCCTCATTCCAGACATCACGCAGCACCGGGTCTTCGTCGAGCTTGAGCATGCTCACCACCCGCTGCGCCACGCGTTCGCCGCCGATGATGTCCACCTGGGTGGCCATGTAACTGGGCGCCACCACACCGGGAAGACTGGCGCCGATCACCGGGTCGGGGGTGCGCAAGTCCACCAGAACCGCTGTTTGCGCGGTGTACTGGCTGGGCAAGGCCAGATTCACCGACACAGCTAGGCCGAGGGACAGCACAAGAACCAGCAGGGCCACGCGGTAGCGTGCACGCAGGATCAGGAGGAACTGATAGATGGACATGGTGGGCCTCGCTTAAAAAATACTTTCGCGGACATAAATAACGTCTTCGGGGCGAACCGCATCAGTGAGTCGGGGCACGGTCTCGATGACCTTACCCGTCGCATCGCGGCGGTGCAGCATCAGGCGGTTCTGGCTGCCACGGGCGGTCGGGCCGCCGCCTTGCGCCAGCGCCTGCATCACGGTCATGCCGCGCTCAATGCGGTAAGGCCCCGGCCGCTGGGCCTGGCCATAGATATAAAAAACCGGCGCCTTGTTCACATACAGGGTGTCACCACCGGCCAGCACCACATCGTCTTCAGGCTTCTGGTTAAGGAACAGGCCCGGGATGTCGATCACCCGGCGAAAAGCCTGGCCCTGGCGCTGACCCGTGAGGATCAGCACGTCGTCACCGCCGGGAGTGACGCCGCCGGCCGTGGCCAGCATGTCGCTGACGCGGGTGTTGAAGGTCTCCAGCGGAAAGCGCCCGGGCCGGTTCACCTGCCCCAGAACGGCGACCTGGTTGCCGCGCACCTGTCGCAGGATGATGTTGACCTGCGGCGAGCGCACAAAGCCGCCGCTGCGCAATGCATCGGCGATTTTTTGCTCTGCTTCGGCGATGCTCAGGCCCCCCAGTTGCACGCTGCCGACCAGCGGGTAGCTGATGACACCGTTTTCCGATACGCGCGCATCCACCGACAAATCAGGGCTTTGAAAGACCTGCACGCCAATGGCGTCTCCCGGGCCGAGCCGGTAATCCGCGGTCGGCGGTGCCGCCTGCGCGGGCACCTGCGCGTGCAAGCCGGTCATCGCACTGAGCAGAAAAATACTCACCATGAGAAAAAATTGAGCCCATGTTTTCATCGCGATATCTCCTGCATAAAAATCAAAAACTGAACAAGGCCGACACGCCCAGCACATTGGCCTTGTAGTCAAAGCCTGCGTTGGACGTTCGCTTGTCCTGCTGCAATGTCACCGCCACCTTGAGCGGCCTGATGGCTTCCCACTCCAGGCTCAAGCTGGTCAGCGTGCTGGTGTCGCGCCTGCCAATCGGGGTGACTCCGGCAAGCTCTCCCTTGTAGCGACGCACGCCTTGGTCCAGTCGCAGGCGAACAGCGGTTTTTTCAGTAGGTTTCCAGACCGGGCTGATGTACAGGCGCTCGCCCTCGTAGTAGCTGGCCGTGGTGGTCTGGTAGCTGCCGAGCTCACGCACAACACCCGCGTCCAGCCGGGTCTTGCCGGTCAGAGGCCAGCTGCCGTTGAGCTGACCGCGGAATCCGGAGAAGTCACGCACCTGAAAGCCATCGTGTTGGCGCTTCAGGTGCGCCAGTCGGGCCTGCACCGAGATGCCCGGCTCTGGACTCAAGTCCACACTGAACTCATGCTCACGGTCTGAAAAATCATTGGGCGCCTCCGGCGCCGGCAAACGCCCGCTGTACTCGCCCGTACCGCGCTTGAACTTGTAGGCCACTGAACTGCCCGATGACCATACATGGCGCAGCCCGACTTCACCGCCCTTGAGAGTGACGTCGGCCTCGTAGGTCTGCGCCAGGCTGTTGTCCAGGCGACGCTCAAAGACGCCGCCCAGCAGGCGCAAGGCCGCACCCATTTCGTATTCGGCATCCAACACGGCGGCTTGCTCGACCCGCCGGTTCACTTGGTTCGGGCTGTAGAAGTCCACCGAGTTGTCAAGCATCTCACGCCGGTCGGCCGTCAGGTTGCCGTGCAGACGGGGCGTCAGGCTCCAGCGCCAGGCGGCGGCATAGTTGAGCGAGGTGAAGTCGAGCGCCGAAAAATCCCGGTAGCGGTAGTTCTGCGCGTAGATGTCCAGCTCGAGCCTTTGCAGGCTGTAACGCTTGTCAAACTTCATGCCCAGGGTTGTGACGCCGTACAGGTCTGAGCGGCTCGAGGCACCTAGCAGGGTTGCCGTGTCGGCGCTGTCGGCCAGCCTGAAAATATTGCTGTCGTATTCAAAGCGCTGGCCGACGCGGAAAGCCAGCGTCTGCGACGCATCGACGGGCTCGACCAGTCCCAGCGACTGCGGTGGAGTTTGCGCAAGCGTCTGCGCCTGCGCTGCGCAGGCAGCCAGCGCGCAAAGCGCCAGCAAGCCGAGTTGATGCGGGCATTGTTTGTGAAATATTGGCATAAGGCGTTGTCCCTTCTTTCTTTTTAGTAAGCCGCGCTGTCCTTGAACACCAGACGTATGGTTTTCAAGATGATTAAAAAATCCAGTTGCAAGGACCAGTTGCGCAGATAGTCCAGGTCAAAGTTGATGCGCGCCTGCATCTTGTCCAGCGTGTCAGTCTCACCACGCTGGCCATTGACCTGGGCCCAGCCCGTGATACCGGGCCTGACCTTGTGGCGCACCATGTAACCCTTGATCAGCTTGCGGTAAAGCTCGTTGTGTGCCACAGCGTGCGGTCGCGGCCCGACCACGCTCATGCGCCCTTGCAGCACATTGACAAACTGCGGCAATTCATCGAGCGAGGTGCGGCGAAGAATGGCCCCGAGCCGCGTGACACGCGCATCGTTTTTACGGGCCTGCATGATGGTCGGACCATCTTCGGTGACCGCCATCGAGCGGAACTTGTAGACCACTATTTCTTCGCCGTCCAGACCATAGCGCCGCTGCCGGAAGATCACCGGGCCGGGCGAGTCCAGCTTGATGAGCACCGCCAGCAGCAGCAGCACGGGGAAAATCAAAAGCAGGATCAGGCTGGCCAGCACCATGTCGCTGATGCGCTTGAGAAAGCCGCTGTACCCCCTGAAAGGGGTGTCACACACCGAGATCACATTGACGCCGCAAACCGAGTCACTGCGGCCCTGGATCAGGTCGGTCACGAACATGTCGGGCACAAAATAAATGGAGGCGGTGGTGTCCTTCAGGCCGTCGAGCACCTGCAGGATGCGCGGGCTCGAAGACATGGGCAGTGACAGGTAGATGAACTGAATGCGGTTTTTTTTTACATAGCCCGCGAGGTCCTCGATTTTTCCGGCCAGGGGAGCTACCGGGTCACTGACGGCGCGCTGGTCATGGCGGTCGTCAAAAAAACCCATCAGCTCAATGCCGGCATAAGCCGATGAGGTGATCCGCTGGGCCAGCGTCCACCCCTGGGTGTTCATGCCAACTATCACCGCGCGCCGCGCAGGCCCCTGCAAGCGGACAAGTTGCGGCGTCAGCACGCGCAAACCCAGATGCGCCAGCAACTGGCCGGAGGGTGCCACCCAAAACCAGTGCCCGATGAAGTCTTTTGAAAATACCTCCAGGTATTGCGTGGCGTAGCCGACCAGCCACAACAAGGCTGCAATCCAAAGCCAATTGAAGCCGATGTTGAACAACAGCCGCCAGATCGACACACGCAGTTGCGAGGCGCCCGGAAACGAGAGCGCAAAAGTAACCACGGCCAGAATCAGGTAATGCGACTGGATGGCGCCTTCAAACCACAGCGCCAGAGCCCACAGCGTCAGCACCAGAACGACCGGGTCAAGCACGGCCTCGGTAGCCGCAAAGAACGGGCTGCGCCCCAGACCGGCGGTGCGCGACTCGCGCCCTTTGAGCCAGGCCGCGTCAGGCCCGGCTAGCGCCACAGGCACAGCACGCAGCCTCTGTACTTTGGGCTTGGCCGGACTTTCCCGCAGCGGTGTGATCTCAGCCATGTGGCAACAAGACGAAAAACATGATCGGGGCAGCAAACACTGTGAGTTGTCAGAAAATAATTATTTCGGACTCTTCATGCCGCGCCTGTAGGACAAGAGCGGCAAGCCCCGACAGAAGTACACACTCTTCACAGCTTGCAGCATTTAGCGCGGCGGTAGCCCGCTGTGTGTGCGTCCACGCCCAGACACGACAACAAAAGTAAAAATTTGCAAAAACGGTTTTTTCCTGCTTTCAGTGCACCACCCGCCGGCTAGGCTGGGCTCTTTTGAAAGCGGCTGACGATGAGCAATGGGCACATGCAACGCAACTTGGAAATTGACACCTTGCGTGGCCTGGCCTGTGTGCTGCTGGTCAGCTTTCATGTGGTCGGCGTGAGCGCTGAAGTGGGCCTGCGCTTGTCCGAAGAGCATTGGCTGCAGCAGCTCAATGGCGTGCTGGCTTATTTGCGCATGCCGCTGTTTTCATTTTTATCGGGCTATGTCTACGCTTTTCGGCCCTTCAAGAGTGATGCCCCCGGCTTTATCAAAGGCAAGATGCGCCGCCTGCTGCTGCCCATGTTGACCGTGGGCACCATTTTTGCCCTGCTGCAAAACGCCACACCCGGCGCCAACCAGCGCATCACCGACTGGTGGCTGCTGCACATCGTTCCGGTTGCGCACTTCTGGTTTCTGGAAGCGCTTTTCATTGTTTTTCTGCTGGTAGTGGCCCTGGAGCACTGGCGCTTGCTGGACAGTCCGCAGCGCTTTGCAGGCGTCTGGACGGTCAGCGTTCTGGCCTTTTTGTATCTGCATACCACGGCTTTTTTTGCTGTCAGCGGCGCGGTCTACCTGATGCCTTTTTTTCTGGCCGGACTGGCTTGCCAGCGCTTCGACCTGCATGCTGTGACGACACGCTGGTTGGCAGCGGCTGTGCTGGCTCTGGCGTGCGTCTGGCTTGTGGCCATGCCACAGCCGCCGGGCCAGAACCTCTCGCTTGCGGGCCTGCTGGCGGGCTTGTCAGCGGCCTTTTTGCTGCTGCGCAGCGGCTGGCGCTGGCCGGCACTGGCCTACGTCGGCAGCTTTTCTTTTGCTATTTACCTGTTGCATGTTTTTTTCACGGCAGGCAGCCGGATGGCCTTCACGCACTTGGGCGTTGCCAATCTCTATGTCCTGCTTGGGCTGGGCACTCTGCTGGGCATAGCGGGCCCGATGCTGGCGGCGCAGCTGATCAGCCGCTCTGCACGGCTCAAGCTCTGGCTGCTGGGCGAAGCCCCGCGCTGAGCTTCTGACCGGGCGTTCGGGCCACGGCTCGTGTGCGGCTAGACTGTCGGTCCTGCCGATGAGCCAGCCCGTCCCGGGGTCTGGCCAGCGGTCATGCGATTGAAGGACAGCACATGAACATCGTCATCACCGGCGGCGCCGGATTTCTGGGTGCACGCCTGGCCCGCGCGCTGCTCGAACGCGGCCAATTGGCTTTGGCAGGTGCGCCCGCCCAGCCAATTCAGTGCATCACCCTGGTGGACCAGATTGCGCCGCCCGCAGACCTGACCGCCGACCCGCGTGTGCGTGCGCTGGTGGGTGACCTGAACGCCTTGCTGGCCAACGGCGCAGCCAAGCCGGTGGTGCGGGCTGAAGACAGCGTGGTGTTTCACCTGGCAGCGGCGGTGAGCGGTGAGTGCGAGGCCGACTTTGACCTCGGCATGCGCAGCAACCTGGACACCATTCGCGGCTTGCTGCAAGCCTGCCGCAACCTGAAAACTTCACCCACCGTGGTGTTTGCCTCCTCGCTGGCGGTGTTTGGCAATTCGCCCGAGCAACCACTGCCCGAAGTGATTACCGACATGACGCTGCCCACGCCGCAAAACAGCTATGGCATTCAGAAATTCATTGGCGAGCAACTGGTGGCCGACTACGGCCGCAAGGGCTTTGTGCGGGCCCGCAATGTGCGCCTGATGACAGTGAGCGTGCGCCCGGGCAAGCCGAATGGCGCGGCCTCGAGCTTTTTCAGCGGCATGATCCGCGAGCCCCTGGCCGGTGTGCGGGCCGTCTGCCCGGTGCCGCCGGACACCGCCGTGGCACTGCTCTCGCCAAGCCGCACCATCACCGGCCTGCTGCGCTGCGCCGAAGCCAGCGATGCCGAATGGGGCGCGCGCACCGCCGTCAACCTGCCGGCGCTGACCACTACCGTGGCCGACATGGCCAAGGCGCTCGAAAAAGCCGCTGGCCCGCAGGTCGCCAGCCTGATCGACTGGACGCCGGACCCGGTCATCTCCAAAATTGTCCTGGGTTGGCCGGCCCGTGTGAATGCCGAGCGCGCCAAAGGCCTGGGCTTGCTGCCGGACGCAGATTTTGCCGCCATCATTGCCGAATACCTAAGCGAAAACCCGCAGAGCCGCTGATCCGGCAGACCTCCATAATCGCCCCAAGCCATAGACGGGGCACCGTTTGGCCCCCATCCACTTTCACCGGAGACCTCATGAAACTCAGCAAACTCATCATCGGCATGTCACTGGCCATGGGCCTGATGGCTTCGGCTGCTGCCCAGACCACCATGAAAATCAGTATCTCGGTGGCGCAAAACTCGCACCAGGGTGTGGGCATCGACACCTTTGCCAAAGAAGTTGAAAAGCGCACCGCCGGCCGCTACAAGGTTCAGACTTTTTACAGTGGTTCGCTGGGCGGTGAGCGCGAGTCCATCGAGGCCGTGCAACTCGGCACCCAGGAACTGACCATGTCCTCGACCGGCCCGGTCCCCAATTTCGTGCCTGAAACGAAAATTCTCGACGTTCCTTTCCTGTTCCGCGACAAAGCCCACGCACGCGCCGTGCTCGACGGCCCCATCGGCCAGGAAATGCTGGCCAAGTTTGAACCCAAGGGTTTCAAGGCGCTGGCCTGGGCTGAAAACGGCATTCGCCACATGACCAACTCCAAGCGCGGCGTCAAGGCACCTGAAGACCTCAAGGGCCTGAAAATGCGCACGATGGAGAACCCGGTGCACATTGCCGCCTACAAAGGCCTGGGCATTGTGGCCACCCCCATGGCTTTCCCAGAAGTTTTTACTGCCCTGCAACAGGGCACGGTTGACGGCCAGGAAAATCCGCTGTCCGTCATCATGGCAGCCAAATTCGACCAGGTGCAAAAACACCTGACGCTGACTGGGCACGTGTACTCCCCGGCCATCTTCCTGATGAACAAGGCGGCTTTTGACAAACTCAGCGCCGCTGACAAGACCGCTTTCCTGGAATCTGCCAAGGAAGCCGCCAAGGCCAACAGGGCACGCGTGGACCAGGACGATGCCAATGGCGTGGCCGAACTGCGTTCCAAGGGCATGACGATCGTCGAGAATGTCGACAAAGCCAAGTTTGTGGCGGCGCTGGCCCCTGTGAATGCCGGCTTCGAGAAAGACTTTGGCAAAGCCAATCTGGACCGTATCCGCAACGTCAAGTAAGCAGTCGCCGGCAGGGCTGCCTTGCGGCGCTGCCTGACTTGCCGGCTGGTGTGCTGGCAGACCGCCCGTCGTCCCAGGACCGCGGGCGGTTTCATTTTGAATGACAGATGCAAAGATCGGTGCAAAGATGAAAAAAACTTTTTTGGCGCTTGAACGCCGGACCACCGGTTTTTCGATGGTGGTGGCCTGCCTGATGTTGGCCATTGCCTCGGGGCTGGGCATGTTTCAGATCGTCACACGCTTTGTGCTGGAGCAACCGGCCGAATGGACCGAAATCCTGATTCGCCTGAGCCTGATCTGGATGGTCTTCATGGGCATTCCCACCGCTTTCCGGCAAGGCGCCATGGTCAGCGTGGACGTGCTTTACCGCTGGAGCCGGCCCGGCATGCGCCGTTTGCTGGACTGGTTGACCTGCCTGGCCGCATTGACGCTGATTTTTGTGATCATCTGGTGGGGTTGGGACTACGCACAGCGCGGGCGTGTGCAAAGCATGGCCGGCCTGGAGTCGCTGTCGATGTTTTGGGGTTATGTCGCCATGCCCATCGGCGGTGTTTTCTGCGTGATGGGCATCGTTGCCAACTTGCTGGACCCGCAACGCGAAGAACTGGAAACCGCGACATGAGCGCCGTCATGCTCACCACCATGGTCCTGTGCTTTGCACTGACGATCTCGGTGGCCGTCTCCATTGGTCTGGCTTCGGTGGTCGGCATCCAGATCAACAACGCCAACATGCTGATCTCCGTCAAGGAGATGTTCAACGCCATCAACAAGTTTCCGCTGGCGGCGATTCCGTTTTTCATACTGGCCGGCAACCTGATGGAGACCGGCGGTATCTCGCGCAGGCTGGTTGAGTTTGCCAAGAGCATCGTCGGCGGTGTGCAGGGCGGCCTGCCCATGACCTGCGTGCTCACCTGCATGATCTTTGCGGCAGTCTCCGGCTCGTCAGTTGCCACCACGTTTGCCGTGGGTGCTATTTTGATTCCGGCGCTGATCAAGCACGGTTACCCGACCAGCTACGCGGCGGCCTTGCAAGCGACCAGCGCCGAACTCGGCGTGATCATTCCACCGTCCATTCCGATGATTTTGTACGGCGTCAGCGCCGAGGTCTCGATTGGCGAGTTGTTCATCGCCGGCGTCGGCCCGGGCATCTTCATCGGTCTGTCGCTGATGGCTTTTGTTTGGGCTTATTGCAAGCTCAAGGGCTGGGGCAAAAACGATGGCGACGGCCGCCTGAGCTTTGGCCGTGCCACCTGGCAGGCCGGCTTGGCGCTGCTGATGCCTGTCATCATTCTGGGCGGCATTTACGGCGGCGTCTTCACGCCCACCGAAGCTGCTGCCGTGGCGGTGTTTTACGCGCTGGTGGTCGGCATGCTGATTTACCGCGAAATCAACCTCGCCAGCCTGATGGTGGTGCTGCGTAAATCGGTGATTTCCAGCGCGGTGATCATGTTCATCATTGCCAACGCGGGGCTGTTTGCCTTTTTGATCACACGCGCCGGCGTGCCGGACGCCATCGGCCGCTGGCTGGAGGCCGTGCTGCAGTCGCCCATGCTGTTCCTGCTGGGTATCAATGCCGCGTTGTTCGTCATCGGCATGTTCATCGAGACCAGTGCCGCCATCATCGTGCTGGCGCCGATTCTGGCGCCGGTGGCCATGCACTTCGGCATTGACCCGGTGCACTTCGGCATGATCATGGTGGTCAACCTGGCTTTGGGCATGATCACGCCGCCCTTTGGTGTGAACCTGTTCGCCGCCTGCACGGTGGCGAAAATCTCACTGGACCGCATCATCCCGCACCTGCTTCCCTTTGTGCTGGTCATACTGGCCTGTCTGATGGTGATCACTTATGTGCCGGCGTTGTCGCTGACACTGCGCGATCTGGTCTACGCCAAATAAAAAGGCCAGGGCCAGCTGGCTACAATTTCGACGACCGGCGGGAAACCGCCAACCTCCGACTGCCCAGCCTGCTGAACGCCCTGCTTTTTTGACGGAAAGAAACCCATGACCAAGTACACCGAAGACCACGTATGGGTCCAGGTTGACGGTGACCACGCCCGCATCGGCATCACCGCCCACGCGCAAGAAGCGCTGGGCGATATCGTCTTTGTGGATCTGCCGGCCATCGGCAAGGCGATTACCCAAAAAGACACCGCCGGCGTGGTCGAATCCGTCAAAGCCGCTGCCGACGTTTACATGCCGGTCAGCGGCGAAGTCACTGAAGTCAACGAAGCCCTGCGCGAGGATCCCTCGCTGGCCAACACCGACCCCCAAGGCGCAGGCTGGTTCTTCAAGGTCAGACTGACCGACGCTGTGGAAATGGATGCTTTGATGGACGAGAGAGCTTACGCCGCGTTTTCGGCCTAGCGATTCGCCACGACAAAACCGGGCACTGAAAGCCTCATGCAGTGATGCAGAGTCAACATTGCAGCGCAGCTGCACTTGTGATTTGCGCGGCGCTTCGCAGTGCAGCTTCCACGCTGTCTATCACCGGCACCCCCGCTTCACGTTCGATGCGCTCAGACTGACCAGCCAAGCCGCCGGATGCCAGCAAAATAACGCCTGCGTTGTCTGTTCGGACAGCATCGTGGACGGCCTGCATCAAACGTTCATGGGCATCTGGCTTGGCCAGTGCAGCCTCAGCGACGCCAACCCCGGCGGCTCGAACCGACGCAAAACTACCTGCGCCATAACGCAACATCATTGAACGAATTCCTGGCAAAGCGGTCGCTACAGTGGTCACTATCGCCATTCTGGGCGAGACCGCCCTTGCAGCCACAATGCCAGCCTCGCAGGTTCCGATCACTGGCACAGTGACCATCTTGCGCGCGGACTCCAGCGCCAGGTCATCAAAGCAAGCCAGCACATAGGCATCGTGGCGCATTGAAGCTCTCTGGCGCATGAGCGCGAGGACATGGAATTCAGCTTGCGATTTGTCAAGATCGCTTTCGATTGAGAAAGGCCCCTCATCGGGGTTGACGACCTCAAAGCTCAGTACAGATGATTCAAAACGTTTTGCAACCTGGCGCACACGCTCCGTGACAAGTGGGTTGGTGTTTGGATTGATCACCAAGACGCGCCGCAGCTTAGTTGTTGGCTCTTGCGTCATGGTGCGCTCGTCGTTTTAGGCAGCCACGTCACAATTTCTGGCCAGACAACCAGAAGTGCAGTAAATCCGATCATGATAAACACGTAGGGCAGGCTACCCATGATCACATCGTTGAAGCTTCCACCGTCCTTGCGCAGACCCTGCACAACAAAAAGGTTCATCCCGACCGGTGGTGTGATGAGGGCAATCTCACACATCACAACAATGAAGATGCCGAACCAAATCGGGTCTACACCGACCGCGACCACCATGGGCACTGCGATGGGCACAGTCAAAACCAGCATCGACATGGCATCCATGAACATGCCAAGAAGCAGATAAAAAATCACCAGCATCAAAAGCAACTCGTACCTGTCCAGCCCGAGGGTTGCGACCCATTGCGTGACAGCCTGTGTTGTTCCCAGCATGGACAAGGTGACATTGAGCAAAAGCGCACACACAATGATCAGGATCACCATGCCGGTGGTTCTTGCCGATTGCAAGAAACAGTGCTCCAGCAAGGCCCAGCGCAGCCGGCCTGAGCGCCACAGGAAGTAAAGGGCAACCATCAAACCCAAAGCGGCAGACTCTGTGGGGGTTGCAATACCGCCATAAATGCTGCCCATCACCACCAGGAAAATCACACCCGGCGGAACAAGATGGCGCAAAAGTGCCACCTTTTGAGCCAAAGGCACCGGTTCAGATTGGTCATGCGCCCCAGCGCTGGAGTGCACCAGCGCAATGTACAAAAAGAACAGGCCAGTGAGCATCAGCCCCGGAATGATTCCGGCAATGAAAAGCTGACCCACAGAGACATTGGCCAATGAGCCGTAAACCAGCAGGTTGACGCTGGGTGGAATCAAGATGCCAAGCGTGCCTCCCGCAGCGAGCGAGCCAAGCGATGCAGCAACAGGATATTTGCGGGCACTCAACGCTGGCAGGGCAATCGTGCCGACCGTGGCGGCAGTCGCCACAGAAGATCCCGAAGTTGCCGCAAACAAGGCGCAAGTGCCAATGTTGGTGTGCAGCAAACCACCTGGCAAGCGCCCGAGCCAGACCGAAAGCGAATCGAACATTTTGTCAGCAATGCCGCCTCGCAGCAGCAACTCACCAAGCAGCATGAACAGTGGAATCGCGGTCATCACGGAGTTGTTCAGTGTGCTCCAGACAACGCCACCCATCGTATCAACGAGCGGCATGCCGAATGCCAAAAAGCCTCCGAGTGTGCCTACGAAAATAATCGCAAAAGCCACTGGCAGGCTTGAAAACATGAGCGCCAGCATGACGGCAAAACCGCCAGCAAGATAAAGAATACTCATTGACAAGAACCCTTCTCAGCGTCGCTGTAGATCATCGAGTTCGGCTTTTAGTTCTTCATCCGGTGTGCCGGGGCCGAACTGCGCACTCAGTTCGGCGCCCTTGCCACGCACCATCAATGTGAAGGCTTTGATCGGTAGCCAAAGAGCAGGAATAAGAAAGACCAGCATGGCCAAAAGCCAAACCGATTGCGGGTAAATCAGCGGTGTTGCCCATGGCGTCTGGGCAATTGACTGGTATGCCAGGGTTTCCATCACGTTCTTGACTGTGAAGGCGAACAAGAATGTGGCCATAAAGCCAAGAGAAAGGACGGACAAAGCATCCAGCCATGCCCGCACCCTAGCGCCCAGGTAGATGTACACAATATTGATGCGGATGTGTGAACGCTCAAGCAAGGCGACCGCAAAAGTAAGCGGCGCACCAATCGCAATCGAATAACCCGCTAATTCATCCACCCCGCCCAGGGAGATGGAAAATAATTTGCGCACCAAGGTCTCTACCGTCACGAGTACGGCGAGACACAACATGGTTATGCCGAAGATATTCGATGCGATTCGTGTGTAGTTTTGCGAGAAAGTATTGTTCCCGATCACAACCCAGCACCCGTTGTGGCATTCCAGTCTGCCTCACAGGTCGGGTTCACTGCATTGCATTGACGCGCCCAAGTCGGCAGCGAACGATCCTTGAGGGCATTTTTAACGGTGGCCAGATCAGCCGGCGTCACTGGCACCGATGTCAGCTTGTAACTCTTGCCTGCTGTACATGGTGTGGCACCTGTGTTGCAGCGGTTCGCATCATCCGCAAGTTCTTGCGAATAGGCCCAGATGTCCTTGACCAAACCATCGATTGCCAGTTGCAACTTAGCCTGCTCCGCGGCCGACATCTGGCGCCAAGTGTTCAGGTTGATGGCGTAGCCATTGATAGCCAGTTGAAGCGCCAATGGCATCACGGTGGTAGCAGCCTCAGGCCAACCGCCGGAGTTAGCCGAGGCAGGCCCGGTGATCGCGCAGTCAACTACGCCACGAGACAGTGCCTGCTGCACTTCGCCAAATGGCATTGGCACCCCCGTGGCGCCCAGTCCGGCGACAAAATTGGCGCTGCTTTGATCACCGACACGAATCTTGCGACCCTTGAGGTCAGCCAAACCCTTGATCTGGGGTTTGCAGAAGATCACCTGCGGCCCTGCGGGCCATACGCCCAGCAACTTGGCATTGAACTGGCTTTGCATGCGCTTGTCCACGGTGCTGAAAAATGCAGCCGTGTTCTTTTTGCCTGCTTCATAGCTTGGGTTCAGTCCGACCAGATCAAAACCCAGTACTGTTGGATCGTCGCGGCTTACCTGCGGCAGGCGCAGAGAGACCATGTTGAACAGCCCCGACTTCAGGACGCGCAAACCATCCGTGTCGGGCACCCCAGCGACATCTACCGGCGAATACTGCACACTGACATTGAGCCCGGTCGTTTGGGCTAATTTTTCAAAAAAGGGTTGTTCCTTGTTTTTTTGGATCAGGCCGGAGCCAACAGGTTGACCCAAAACTTTAAGGTTGATGGGCTGACTGTTGGCGACAGTGGCGATAAAGCTGGCGGCTAACACGACAAGCAGATGGTGGCGCATGTTGACTCCTTAGAACGAATAAGCCAGCTTGCAAGACCATCCCGCAGGCCGACAACAGCAAGTAACGCAAGTTTCTTGCCATCTAATGTGAAACTATATTTTCACCATGCACGCGTGTATCGGGACTAGGGGTTTCCCATGAAGGGGCGAAAAAAATGCCCCAATTCGCTACATGCGTGCGCCGGAAAAGTGCAGATGCGCCAAATCGGGGCGTTTGACACAGCCTGTTTTAGCCTGCCAAGCCAAGGGCAGCATCAGGTGCTCATAGCTCTTCTAGCTCGTCGTTCAGGACTTCAATGCCGCGCAGTCGGGCGCGTCCTTCAGCACCGGCTTTTTCTATCGCCCGGGTAGCCAGCAGGTGGCAGACTGCCGCCACTGCAGTGTGGTTGAAAAGTGGCCCCGGCGCCTGCGAGTGGCAGCGAAAGTGCCAGGTCGCGCCAGACTGGAAAGGCACACCTTCGTCGGTGATGTAAAGCAACTTGGCGCCTTGTCGGCGAATTTGCTCGAGGATCAAGTCCATGCGGGCAACCCTGCGCCGCAAGCCAAGGACAATGACCAGGTCCCGCTTGCCGATGCTGACCAAATGTTCGCCCATGGTCTGGCCACCACCCGGTATGGCAACGATATCTTCGATCACTTGCGTCAGTTGCCACTGCAGATACCGAGCAAACGGATGGCTGCTGCGAAAGCCAATCACCCAGACCTTGCGGGCCTTGAGCATGGCGCTGACAACGGCGCTGATCTGGGCATCAGAGATGGACACGAAGGTGGCTTCGAGGTTGGCAATGCCTTGCGCAACATGAGAGGCCACACTTTGCACTTCACCACTGTTGACGGCAGTGCTCAGGAAAAGGCGCGATCCGGTTTGTTTTTCTGCCCGGGCATGGCGGCGAGCCGCCTCGTAACTTTCGTAGCCAAGCCGCTGCACAAAGCGCGAAACAGTCGCCTTGGAGACGTGAGCGAGCTGCGCCAGCTCAGAACCCGAATAGCTCGCGAGCTCTCCGGGAAAATCACAAACAAAATCACCCAATCGACGCTCGGCCGGGTGCAAGCTCGGCAGCGCCTGCCGCACGCGGGTGAGAAATGATTTTTCTTTGGCTTTCAAGGATGTCATCAGTAGCCCAGCGTTAAAAGACCATACCTGCGCCGCAAAGTATCGGCCATGAAACGATTGTTTCACAGCGTGGCGAAGCTAAATCGCAGCCCATGCAGCGCAAAAGAAGCTTCAAAGCAGCAGCGACGGGAATTATTCAGCGATCAGCTGCTTGCGCGCTTCAATGAAGTCGCCATAACGGTCCATCAGCCACAGCGCCGGGTTCTGCGCAATCAGCTGAACTCAAGCAAGCGCATCTGGCCAATTTCAGCTCGACATTATCGTTGGGCAAACTCATGGAAAATGGTGTCTTTTTCACGATCCAAGACCCCATGAAAACCACCCTCGCCTTTTGTGCCCTGAGCCTGCTGAGCACCGCCTTGCTGGCCGCCGCTCCCGCTGAAACCCTGCCGTCCGGCGTCAAGGTGACGCACACCGTTGATGGCACGGGCGCCAACCCCAAGGCCTCGGATGCGGTCAAGGTGCATTACCGCGGCACGCTGGCCAACGGCACGGAGTTCGACAGTTCTTATAAGCGCGGCCAGCCCGCCACCTTTCCGCTGAGCCGCGTGGTGCCGTGCTGGACCGAAGGCATGCAAAAAATCAAGGTGGGCGGCAAAGCCACCCTGACCTGCCCGCCGGCCACGGCTTATGGTGATCGCGGCGCCGGCGGCGTGGTGCCGCCCAATGCCACGCTGACCTTCGAGGTCGAGCTGCTGGCGATTGAAAAGTAAAGGGGCTGCGGGCGTATGCCCGCGGGTTCAGTAGCGCTGACCCAGCGCCAGCAACTCAGGTGTGCCGATCAGCTCGTTGAGCTGGTCAAAGTCCAGCATCTGGTCCTGCATGGGTGCGGTGGTTTGGTGCACATGCAGACTGGCGTAGTACTTTTGCAGGGTGAAAGCCACGGCCCTGGCCGTGCCGCCCGGAAAAATCACAATCCGGAAACCCTTGTCGCCCAGCACGCTGGCGCTCTGCACGGGGGTCTTGCCGCCTTCGACCATGTTGGCCAGCAAAGGAATGCGCCCGGCAAAGCGCTCGCAGGCCACAGCCATCTGCTCAGGGGTGCGCAAGGCTTCAATGAAGAGCGCGTCCACCCCGCAGGCCAGGTAGGCCTCGGCGCGTTCCATGGCGGCTTCAAAACCTTCGACGGCCAGTGCATCGGTGCGCGCCAGAATCAAAGTGTCTGATGATTTGCGGGCGTCCAGCGCGGCGCGCAACTTGCCGCACATCTCTGAGGTGGGCACCACGGTTTTGCCGTCCAGGTGGCCGCAGCGCTTGGGAAAAGTCTGGTCTTCAATTTGCAGCATGGCCGCGCCGGCCTGCTCGAAAGCGCGCACGGTGCGCATGGTGTTGAGCGCGTTGCCAAAGCCGGTGTCGGCGTCCACGATGACCGGAATGTTGACGCGCTCGGTGATACGGGCCAGGGTGTCGGCCACTTCGGTGGCGGTGGTCAGGCCGATGTCGGAGCGGCCCAGTCGGGTGTAGGCAATCGACGCGCCGGACAGATAAAGCGCTTCAAAACCCGCCTGCTCGGCGATCAGTGCGGTGAGAGGGTCATAGACCCCGGGGGCCAGCAAGACCTGGGGCTGCTGCAGACGTTGTTTCAGTGTGGTGGCCATGGTTTCCCGATTGCAAAAAAGTGATTTGAAAAAATCTGCGGGCAAGCGCTCAGACTGGCGCCAGTTGCGCCGCCGCCGTGCCGGCCGCCACCCAGCCGCCGCCCACCGCGCTGAGCAATCCGTTGCCGGACAAATAACCCCAGACCGCATTGCCCGACACGCCGCGGGCTGCGCCACCGGCGGCCAGCAGGTTGGGCAGAGGCGTGCCGTCGGCGCGCAGCACGCGGCAGTGGGCGTCAATGTCCAGCCCGCCTTGCGTGTGAAACAAAGTGCCCGTGACCTTGACGGCGTAGTAAGGCGCGCTCAGGGCCCGCTTGAAGCTGCGGCCCAAGGCATCCGGTGCGCCGGGTGCCACGGCTGCCAGTGTGTTGGCCAGGGTCTCTGCGTCGCAGCCGATCAGGGCGGCCAGCGCCGGTATGTCGGCGGCCGTCTTCAGAGCGCCGGCGCCTTCAGCATCGACAAAGTCAGGAAAGGTGCGCGCCAGCGCCAACAATGGCGCGTCAAAGACATTGAAGGCGATGCCGCCGGGCTGGTCCAGCACATGGACAGCGGCTTCCGAGTAACCCTGGGTCTCGTTGTGAAAGCGCAGGCCGCGGCTATTGACCTGCACAGCGCCCTCCATCATCGGGGCCCAGCTCATGAGCGCGCCCTGCGGCGTGACCCAGGAGCCGTGGCCCTGGTAGCCGCCCAGGTCGGCCAGCCGCGCACCGAGCGCTTTGCCCCAGGCAATGGCGCTGCCGTCGTTGCCGACATGGCCGACAAACAAGGCCTGCGCCATGGCCGGCAGGAGTTCGCTGACCATTTGCGTGTTGCCGCCAAAACCGTTGCAAGACAGGATGAGGACATCGCAGGCCAGGTACTCCAGGGTGCCATCGGGGCGCTGGTAGCCCACGCCCAGCACCACGTCGTCGGTGTTCATCCACAGCTCGCGCACCACGGCTTCGGTCAGCACGTCGGCACCGGTGCTGCTGGCGACGCGCTCGAGTTGCATCATCAGGGCAGCACCGGTGCGTTCGGGCAAGGCATGCATGCGGCGCACGCTGTGGCCCGGGTATAAAAAACCGTCCAGCACTTCAAAGCCGATGCCATGCTGTTCCAGTGAGTCGATAGCCTGTGCCACCGCTTGCGCGAAAGCCGTCACCAGGTGCGGGGCGGCGTCGCCGTGGGCCTTGGTCTGAATATCTTTGGCAAACAGTTGAGCCGAGTCCTCAATGCCCAGCGACTTTTGCAAGCGCGTGCCCGCCGCAGGAATGAAGCCCGAAGACAGGGCCGTTGAACCCGTGGCCATGGCGTCACGCTCGAGCAGCACGCAGTCAATACCGGCATCGCGCAAGCGAACCGCGGCGGTCAAGCCGCAGGCACCGGCCCCCACCATCACCACCGGCACCTGCGGTGTATCGGCGGGCATGCAGTCAGCGCGCACAACGCGAGGACCGTTGGTGTTGTTTGGCGCTGCGGCACTCATGCAGTCCGTCCCTGTCGTTTTCTGAGTTGGTTCATCAGGCCGCCAGCCGCCACCATGTCGAGTAAAAACCCGGGAATGGGCTGGCACACCAACTGCTGACCCGAGGGGCGCCGCAGCGTCAGGGACTGCAGGTCAAGCTCGATCTGTTCGGCTTCTACGAGTTGCTCTGCATCGGACGTGGTGAGCAGCAGCAGACCGAGGTTGAAAGCATTGCGGAAAAACAAACCGCTGAAAGACGGCGCAATCACGGCTTTGACGCCCAAATGCACCAGCGCCGCCACCGCCTGCTCGCGTGAGGAGCCGATGCCGAAGTTCGGCCCGGCCGCGATCACCGCGCCGGGCTGGACCTGGGCTGCAAACTCGGGGCGCACCGCTTCAAGGCAATGCGGCGCAATTCCCTCGATGCCCAGCTTCATGTAAGCCCCGGGTGCCAGCGCATCGGTGTCAATGTCAGGGCCAAATTTCCAGACGCGATGAACACTCATGCCATCACCTCGCGCGGGTCAGAAATCAGGCCGCGCAAGGCGGAGGCGGCCACGGTGTAGGGCGAAGCCAGATAGACCTGGGCCGATGCCGATCCCATACGGCCCTTGAAGTTACGGGCGGTGGTGGCAATGACATTGGCACCATCGGGAATGCTGCCGCCGTAGCCCGAGCAGGCGCCGCAGCTGGTGGGCAGCACGTCAGCACCGGCCTGGCGCAACACAGCCATGACGCCCTCAGCCTCGGCCTGCGCCTGGTCTTGCAGGCTGGCGGGCGCCACCATCAGGCGTACTCCAGGGGCCACCTTCGCCCCTTTGAACACCTGCGCAGCAGCGCGCAAGTCGTCGAGCTTGGCGCCGGTGCAGGCACCGATGTAAGCCACGTCCACACGCACTTGGCCGAACTCACCCACGGCACGGGTGTTGGCTGGGCTGTGCGGTGCTGCCACTTGCGGGGCCAGCGTAGCGGCATCGAACACATGGGTGGTGGCAGACGCGCCTTCGTCACCGGCGCAGCCAGCCAGGTCCAGCGTCTGCGCAGCGGGCTCGCCGGTGGCGGCCAGCCACTGGCGCGTGGTGTCGTCGGGTGCAATCAGGCCGACCTGCGCGCCCATTTCGGCACTCATGTTGGACAAGGTCATGCGCTCTTGCATTGAAAGCGCTTGCACCCCTTCACCGCAAAACTCAATAGCCTGGTACTGGCCGCCGTTCATGCCGAAGCGCCCAACCAGGTGCAGCGCCATGTCTTTGGCTGTGACGCCCGGGCTCAGACGGTGTCGCCATTCCATGCGGATGGTTTCAGGCACGCGCACCCAGAGCTCGCCAGTGACCATCACACCCAGCATCTCGGTGCTGCCAATGCCAAACATGTAAGCGCCAAACGCACCGCCTGTAGGCGAATGCGAGTCACCACCCACGCAAAACATGCCGGGGCGGATATGGCCTTTTTGCGGTACCACCACATGGCAGATGCCAATGCTGTCGTAGACGTGCGGCAAGTGCTGCTCTTTGGCCCAGTCACGGGCAATGCGCACGATGCGGCGCGAATCGTCGTCCTGCTCGGGCACATAGTGGTCCATCACCAGCACCACCTTGGATTTGTCCCAGATCTGCGCACCCAACTCCTCAAGCATGGGCTTGAGACGGCGCGGGCCGGAAGAGTCGTGGAACATGGCCAGATCGACCCGGCAATTGAGAATCTCGCCGACAGCCGCCTGCGAGCGACCGGCAGCTTTGGCCAGAAGTTTTTGGGCCAGCGTCTGGGCCGGCAAGGCGTTGGGGGTCATGGTGGCAAGGTGTCCTTGACTGAAATGCGGGCATCAATGCTGCCGACTTGCGAGACGTCCAGCTGGTACTCGTAGCGGTCGGGCCGGTACAGGCCGTGCAGCCACTGAACGGGTTTGTCCTGGCTGTCGAACACCTGGCGGCGCACGTCGAGCAAGGCAGTGCCAATGGCCACGCCCAGCTCGGCAGCCACCACGGCATCGGCTTGACGCGCTGAAATGGTTTGCCGGGCGCGCCCCAGCTCAACGCCCGATTCCTCAAGCAACTGCAAGATGGGCTTGACGGCCAGCTCGCGCCGGCCGAAACCGGTGGCCAGATGCTCGGGGGTGTACGTGGTGATGTAAGACAGCGGGCCTTCTTGCGAGCTGCGCCGGCGCACCGCCTTGCGAACCTTGGTACCGGGCGCAATGTGCAGTGCCTGGGCGACCGATGCAGAGGCATCGACGACGCGCCACTCGAGCACCTTGACCGTGGTGTGGCGGCTGACGCTGACGATGTTTTCCATCAGCCCGGTGAGCCGGGTCGGCGCGCCTTGCGCCATGGGGGCGTCTCCGCTGAGCGGCTGGCTGGGTGTGGGCCAGGTGCCGCGGCCAGCGACACGGACAATCAGGCCTTCTTCGACCAGCTGCTCCAGCGCGCGGCGCACCGTCACCCGCCCCACACCGAATTGCTTGGCCAACAGCATTTCTGCCGGCATGCCCTTGGCAAACCGGCCTTCCTGCAATTGCTCACGCAGCACCAGGTAGATCTGGTGGTATTTGGTCAGTGGAAGCGCTTTGTTCATGCGTGAAAAATTGACGCCCTTGTCGCCAGCGAGGTCAGCTTGATGGTTGGCATGATTTGCAAGCGCAGCGGCTCAGCGCGCAGTGAAGCCGCCGTCGGCGCAAATCACCTGGCCGGTGATGAAAGACGCCCGTTGCGACAGCAAAAAACTGATCAGCTCAGCGATCTCCTCAGGCTGGCCCAGGCGACCCATCGGAATGGTGGCATTCATGGCGGCCAGCGTCGCCGGGTCGGCCAGCACGCCAGCGAGCATGGGCGTGGCCACTGGGCCGGGGCCCACCGAATTCAGACGCAGACCCTCAGCGGCCCACTCGAGCGCCAGCGACTTGACCATGCCGTTGAGGCCGGCCTTGGAGGCGGCATAGGCCGCGCCGCGCGCATGACCGACCAGACCAATCTGGCTGGTGACCACCACCACGCTGGCGTCACCGGTGCGCGCCTGGCGCATCTGCGCCACAGCGGCACGGGTCAACACAAAGGTGGCGTCCAGGTTGAGGGCCAGGGTCTGACGCCATTCATCGAGCGTGGTGTCGTCAGAGCCTTTTTTGAAAAAGATGCCGGCGCAACAAGCCAACGCATCCAGCCCGCCCAGCGCCTGGGCCGCACGCGCCGGCAAGGCGGCGCAGGCCGCATCGTCCAACAGGTCTTGCACCAGCACCACGGCGTCGGGCAAGCGCGCGCGCACCGCCTGAACCTGGCCGGGGTCCTGCACCACGGCGGCCACGCGGGCGCCGCGCGCGCTCAGGGTGCAGGCAGTTGTCAGCCCGATGCCCGAGCCGGCGCCAGTGACCAGCGCGTGCCGGCCGGCCAACTCTTGCGTGTCATGGATCATGGCGGTCATGCGTCAAAGGCCGAGGTAGTTCTTGCGCAGGTCAGGGTCGCGGGCCAGCTCTTGCGCCTGGCCCTGCATGGCGACCACACCGTTTTCAATGATGTAGGCGCGGTTGGCAATTGCCAAGGTCTGCACGGCGTTTTGTTCCATCAGCAGGATCGATTGGCCTTCGCGGTTGATGCGCTGGATCAGCTCGAACATCTGCTCGACCAGCAGCGGCGACAAGCCCAGTGAAGGCTCGTCCATGATGAGCAGGACAGGCTCGGACATCAGGCCGCGGCCAATCGCCAGCATCTGTTGCTCACCGCCCGACAAGGTGCCGGCCAATTGAGTGAAGCGTTCCTGCAGGCGCGGAAAAATACCGACCACGCGCTCGAGGTTTTGCTTTCTTCGCGCCGTGCCGCGCACCAGGCTGCCCAGCTCAAGGTTCTCAAGAACATTCAGATTGGGAAACACGCGCCGTCCTTCAGGCACATGAATCACACCTCGCTTGACCACCTCGCTGGAGTTCAGGCCGGAGATATCCTCGCCCTCAAAACGGATAGCACCCGAGAAGGGCTTGTACAGCGCCGAAATGTTGTTGTTGAGAGTGGACTTGCCCACGCCATTGCTGCCCAGCACTGCCACAATCTCGCCCCGTTGGACGTCCAGGTCGATGCCGCGGAGAATTTCAACGTTGCCGTAGCCGGCATGCAAGTTTCGGATCTCAAGCATGGCTGGACTCCGGTTGGGCTGCGTCGGCCGCACCACGGCCAAGATAGGCTTCGATCACGGCCGGGTTGTTCACCACTTCATGCGGCGCTCCGTGGGCAATGATCTTGCCGTAAGACAGCACATAAATATGCTCGGACAAACTCATCACCGCTTGCATCACGTGCTCGATCAATAAGACGGTGACGCCATTGGCGCGGATCTTCCGGATGATGTCGATGATCTCCACAATCTCGGAGGGGTTCAGGCCGGCCATCACTTCGTCGAGCAGCAGCAGCTTGGGGTTGGTGGCCAGCGTGCGGGCCAGTTCCAGACGCTTGCGACCGGCTACCGTCAGATCAGCGGCGGGCTGGTCGAGTTGTGCGCCCATGCCCACCTGCTCGGCCACACGGCGGGCATGCTCCCACGCCTGGCTGCGGTCATGGAACTTCTGGTATGCGCCCACCGCAATGTTTTCGTGCACCGTGAGTTTGGCAAAGGGCTGGGTGATCTGGAACGTGCGCACCATGCCGCTGCGCGCAATCTCGTGGACCGGCCACCCGGTGATGTCTTTACCCTGAAAAACGACGCGCCCCGCATTGAGCGGCTGGAAGCCGGCAATGCACGAGAACAGCGTTGTCTTACCAGCGCCATTGGGCCCGATCAGGGCCACAATGCGGCCCTCCCCGACCTCCAGAGATGCGTCATCAACGGCCTTGAGGCCGCCAAAAATTTTGCTCAATCCTTCGACCTTGAGCATCATGCTCCCCTTTGCTTGAAACGCTTGCCGATACGCTTGAACAGATCGATCAAGCCATTGGGCAAAAAGGCGATGATGATCACCAGCAAGCCGCCGTAAAGCACCAGCGACAGACCCTGGACATTGGTCATCACGCGGGTGATGTCGCCGATACCGGCCAGCAGCACAGCGCCGATCAACGGCCCGTAAATGGTGCCGGCACCACCGATCATGCTGACCAGCAGCATCTCCACCGACTTGTCCACGCCAAACACGATGGTCGGATCGATGTACAGGAAGTACTGCGCAAAAAAGCAACCGCCCACACCGCACATGGCGCCGGACAGCACCATCACTTTGACTTTTTCGCGGAACACATTGATGCCCAAAGCCATGGCTGCGTCTTCGTTTTCACGGATGGCCGCCAACTGCGCACCAAAGCGCGAACGCTGAAGCCACACCGCCACCACGACCGATGCGACGGTCAGCGCGAGAATCAGAAAGTAAAAGCCGATGCGTTCAGGAAACTGGAAATTGGCGGCGCTGATCTTGGCCGGAATCAGCAAGCCCAGTCCACCACCGGTAAAGCCGACCGAGTTCACCAGAATGCGCAAGACTTCGGCAAAAGCCAGCGTGATCAGGGCAAAGTAAGAGCCCTTGAGGCCGGCACGAAAAGACAAAAATCCGATGATGCCGCCGACCACCGCGCCGGCCAGCGCACTGACCGGCAAGCCCAGCCAGGGGTTCATGCCCAGACGCAATTGCAAGATGGTCGATGCGTAGGCACCGGCGCCAAAAAAGACCACGTGACCGAAAGACAATTGACCGGCAAAACCGCCGGCAATGTTCCACGACTGTCCAATGAAAGCGTAAAACAGGGCCAGCACGCCGAAGTTGACCAGGAACGGGGAGGGAAAGACAAAAGGAAAAGCCACCGCGATGGCCAGCAGTGTCAGGTGGAGCGGCCAGGCAATGGCGCGCGCATCGTTGTTCATCGCTTGGCTCCAAAAAGACCAGAGGGCCGGAACAGCAAAATCAGGATGAAAATCAGAGAAATGCCGATCTGGCCCAGACTTTCACCCAGGAACAATCCGCCGAAAGACTCGGTCAGCCCGACAATCAGCCCGCCTATCACTGCGCCCAGAAAGCTGCCCATACCACCCAGCACGACCACGGTGAAAGCCACCATCACAAACACATGGCCGGTGGTTGGCGAGACATAAAAAATGGGCATCAGCAAACAGGCTGCAGCACCCAGCGTGGCCAGACCGATACCGAAAGAAATCGCGAATATGCGCTCGACATCAATTCCCACCAGACGGGCGCCTACCCGCTCTTTGGCCACGGCACGGATCGCCTTGCCGGTGTCGGTGCGCTGTATGAAAAGCCCCAGTGCGACACACAGCGCCATGGCTGCGCCAAAAGAAATGATCTTGGGCAGGGATACCAGGGTGGGGCCTAACTCGACCATGGTGTCCGAGTAAGACACGGAGATGGTGCGTGTGTCGCCCTTGAAAAACATCAGGGCCAGATTTTCAATCAGGATCGACAAGCCCAGCGTGATCAGCAGAATGTTCTCGTCCTTGCCCTGCGCCAGGCGGCCGATCAACAGCTTGTAGAGCAGATAACCCAACAGGTACATTGCCGGCACCATGATGATGAGCGACATGTACGGGTCAATACCCAGTTTCATAAGCAGGTAATAAACGCCGAACATGGCCAGCATCAGCATGCTGCCGTGCGCAAAATTGATGATGTGCAAAACACCGTAGATCAACGTCAGGCCTGAGGCTACAAGCGTGTAAATACCACCGATCAGCAGGCCATTGATCGCGGCTGCGCCGAGGATCGTCAAGTCCAAATCTATTCCCCTGGGTTGTGAAGCATGAGAACACCCGGCCGACCCTTTCGAGCGGGCCGGGTGAACTTACTGGCTGGCCCGAAAAGGCCCCGACCGATCAGCTGATCTTGGGACGCGGAAAGACGGCCTTGGTCGATGCGAACTGGTTAGGCCAGACCACTTCAATGTCAGTGGCTGAAGCCTGAAGTAGCGCGGCGCGGCCGCCGGTATTTTGACCGTTGACAAACTTGGTCTCGCCGTAAGGCATGAAATGGTTGGACCAGCTGCTGCTCTCGAGGGCGGCGATGGCTTTTTCCTTGTCGGCCGACTTGGCGCGCTCGAGTGCATCGGCGTAGACCATGACCGAATTCCAGCCGCAGTACACCTCGAAGGTAAACAGATTGCCGGTGGCCTCGACCTTCTTTTTCATATCCATGGCCTTGGGGTCACGCGGGTTGAACCAATGGTTGAAGTCCATCATGTGCTGCGCCACCTGCGGCTGCTCTTTGACCAGCTTGTAATTGAAGCCACCACCGAGCACGCTGAACATGGCCGCCACGTCCACTTTCTGCTGGTGCAATGTGCGTGCCAGCAGCACGTATTCGTTTTGGTAATTGCTCATGATCACCAGATCGGGCTTGAGACTCTTGATGCGCAAGGCCACGTTGGAGAAGTCACGCGTAGGGTTGGCATGCTTGATGACCTCTGCAACCTGCACATTGATGGAAGGCAGCTTGCCGGCCAGCAACTTGGCGGTACCCGTACCGAACTCGGACTCTTCGTGCACCAGCACGGCTGTCTTGGCCACGCCGCCGGCGGCCTTGTTGACCTCACCCAGAGCCACGATGGCGTCATCAGCGCACTTGCCAAAACCAGGTGCCAGGCGGAACACGTTTTTCAGGCCACGGCTGACGATCAGGTCGGACACGCCAACGTCGATCAGGAAGGGCGTATTGTATTTGGCGGCCGCTTGGGTGGCGGCCAGGGCAATCGCGCTAGCGAAGCAGCCCACATAGGCCGACACGCCGTCTTGCTGCAAACGCTCGACTTCGGCCACACCGATTTCAGGGCGGGACTGCGAATCGGCCAGCGCCGCTTCGAGCTTGGCGCCGCCCATGGACTTGATGCCGCCGGCCGCATTGATCGCGTCAATCGCCATTTGGCATCCGAGACGACCTTGGCTGCCACTATAAGCCAGGCCACCGCTGACGGGGTGAACCAGGCCAATTTTGATCGGTTTGGGCTGGGCCAGCAGCAGGCCGGGCGCGCCCAGTGCAGCACTGGCAGCACCAGCTTGAAGTATCAATCGACGGGTCAGATTGGCATTGGTGGTCATGGCAGGGTCCTCAGTTGAATGGCAGACAAAATATCTG
>JBIKHR010000372.1:0-2603 GCA_044362035.1 Polaromonas sp.
AAGCAGACACTGCGCCATTTGGCGACTGTTCAGGTGCCGGCCGATGCGTATGCTTACGCTGATACGGCTGAGCACCGCGAAGGTGTGACGGCTTTCATGGAAAAACGCCAACCCCGTTTTTGACTTTGTATTTTTCAGATGATTTACCCGACCATGAACCACAACCTTTTTACCGCACTGCGCGCCGCCTTTCCACAAGACCTTGACGCTGTTGCGGTAGAAACCGACAAGGGCTTGCGCTACACCTGGCGTGACCTGGACCGGGCCACCGCCATGCTGGCCAATCTGCTGCAATCACTGGGTTTGCCGGCGGGTGCGCGGGTGGCGGTACAGGTCGAAAAATCGGTCGAGGCCATGATGCTTTACCTGGCCACACTCCGTGCCGGCTATGTGTTTTTGCCGCTGAACACGGCTTATCAGAGCGCTGAGATCTCTTACTTCATAGAGAACGCCGAGCCCGCCGTGGTGGTGTGCAGTCCGAAGAACTTCGGCTGGGTCAGCAAGATCGCCTTCAAGGCCGGCACGCAAAACGCTTTCACCCTGGGCGACGACCGCACCGGTAGCTTGCTGGAGCGCGCCGCCCATTGCCGCGACCAGCACGCCGTAGCCATGGTGAAGGCAGACGACCTGGCGGCGATTTTGTACACCAGCGGCACCACCGGGCGCAGCAAGGGCGCCATGCTGACGCACGGCAACCTGCTCAGCAACGCCCTGGTGCTGAAGGATTACTGGGGCTGGAAGCCGGGCGATGTGCTGATCCATGCGCTGCCGATCTTTCATGTGCACGGCCTGTTTGTGGCTTTGCATGGCGCGCTGATCAATGGCAGCAAGATGATCTGGTTGTCTGCTTTTGACTCCAAGCTGGTGCTGCAAAAGATGCCGGAAGCGACGGTGTTCATGGGCGTTCCCACGCTGTATGTGCGTCTGCTGGCCGAGCCGGAGTTGAACCGCGACGCCTGCCGCAACATGCGGCTGTTTGTCGCCGGCTCTGCGCCCTTGTTGATAGAGACTTTCATCGACTGGCAGCAGCGCACCGGTCACACCATTCTGGAGCGCTACGGCATGAGCGAGACCGCCATGCTGACCTCCAACCCCTACCGCGCCCAAGACGGTGAGCGGCGCGGCGGCACCGTGGGTTTCGCCTTGCCAGGCGTTGACCTGCGGGTGCGCGGCGACGAAGGGGAAAACCTGCCCACCGGCGAGATTGGCGGCATTGAGGTCATGGGGCCAAATGTCTTCAAGGGCTACTGGCGCATGCCCGAAAAAACCAAAGAAGAATTCACTGCCGATGGCTGGTTCAAGACCGGCGATGTGGGCAAGATCGACGAGCGTGGCTACATCACCATCGTCGGTCGCAGCAAAGACCTGATCATCAGCGGCGGCTACAACGTCTACCCCGCCGAGATCGAGGGTTACATCAACGACATGCCGGGCGTGGCCGAGAGCGCGCTGGTCGGCGTGCCACATCCTGATTTTGGCGAGGTCGGCGTGGCTGTGGTCATTGCCAAGCCCGGTACCCACCTCAGCGGCGAAGCTGTGCTGGCGTCACTCAAGGCGCAACTGGCCAACTTCAAAATTCCCAAAAAGTGCTTTGTGCTGCCCGAGTTGCCGCGCAACACCATGGGCAAGGTGCAAAAAAACCTGCTGCGTGAGCAATACAAAAGCCTTTTCGCCTGACAAGGAAAAAGACCACCGCGCTGCCCCCGCGCTTTAGCGCAGCACCAGCACCGGCACGTGCGAATGCGTCAGCACATGGGTGGTTTCGCTGCCCAGCAGCATGCGCGTGATCCCGCGCCGGCCATGCGAAGCCATAACGATCACATCGCACTCATGTTTTTTGGCTGTACTGATGATGGCTTCGGCTATCAAGTCAGTGTTTGTCGTGACGGCTTTGGCTTGCACCCCTTTGGTTTGGGCAAGGCTTTTGACGGCATCGACCGTGGCCTGCGCGACTTCGGCCCACATCTTTTCAGTCCGGGCAATCTGTTCGTTCGGTACGCTGGCGCCGCCTTCGAAATAGCTCACCGGGTAGCGAGGTACAACCTGCAGCGCAATCACTTCGCCGCCGGTCAGAGCGGCCAGTGCAATGCCGTGGTCGACGGCTTTTTGGGACAGTTCAGACCCATCCGTGGCGATCAGAATTTTTTGGTACATGCTTGCCCCCTTGTTGTTGATATGTCAGCGTACGCCCTTGATTGAACCTTCAGTTTGATCCATGTCAACGCCCGTGTTGCTGCTTGCACATACCCTACACGTCATGCAAGTTGCTGCTGTCGAGTTTGTCCCTGCCTGTTTGCCTGGCGATTTTTCCGCCAGCAGCGTGGCCGTGCCTGCCCATGCTGATCCGCACAGCCTGAGTGTCTGGGACGAGGAGCAGGAATGGTCGCGCTTTAGCCAATCGCCGCTGCAATCTTCGTCAGTCAATGCGGGCGAAGCCGGGCTGTGGGAGTCCCAGGTGTTGGTCAGTGGCATGCATTGCGCAGCATGTTCGCTCATGCTGGAGCAAGTTTTGCTGGCCACGCCGGGTGTGCTGTCGGCCAAGGTGAGTGCGGCCAGTCAGCGCGCCAGTGTGCGCTGGTCGTCTGGCCTGACCAAACCTTCGC
>JBIKHR010000373.1:0-2602 GCA_044362035.1 Polaromonas sp.
TGGCACTCTTGCTCAGGATTGAACGCGGTGCGCAGCAGCGTCTGCGCTTTGCGGCTGCCCGTGGCGCACGCGCGGGCGCGGCTGACGCCTTGCCAGCGCAACTGGGCGGGCGGCAGGCGCTGGCGGCCTGGCTGGTGTGCGCGCTGCCGATCGCGCTGGGTTTTGTGCTGCCCGTGCTGTTCATGTTGCGCCCGTTGCGGGCGGACTGGCATGCGCTGTCCTGGGTCTCGTTTGTGCAGTGGTCTTTCAACAGCGTCTGGCTGGCCGGCCTGACGGCCGCCATGGCCACCGCCATTGCGCTGATGCTGGCTTTTGCCGTGCGGCATCGCCCGCATGCGTTCCATCGTGCGGCCGTGCAGCTCGTCAGCCTGGGCTACGCCGTGCCCGGGGCGGTGATCGTTGTTGGCCTCTTGCTGCCGGTGGGTTGGTTGCAGGCGGCGGCCCCGCAAACCAGCGTGGGCTACTGGGTCACGGCCACCGCGCTGGGCATTGTGTGGGCTTACCTGGTGCGCTTTTGTGCCGTGGCCCTGCAGTCGGTGCAAAGCGGTTATTCGCGCATTCCCGCCAGCCTGGACGACAGCGCCCGCATGCTGGGCACCACCGGCTTCGGGCTGCTCAGCCGTGTGCACTGGCCGCTCTTGCAGCGCTCGGTAGCAGCCGCCGGGCTGCTGGTGTTTGTCGATGTGATGAAAGAGCTGCCCGCCACGCTGGTGTTGCGGCCCTTCAACAGCGACACGCTGGCCGTGGTGGCGTACCAGCTGGCGCGAGACGAGCGCCTGGGCGAGGCCGCCTTGCCGGCCTTGGCGCTGGTGCTGGTCGGTTTGCTGCCGGTGGCGCTGCTCAGCCGCACCTTGCGCTCGCGCTGAAACCTGCTTTTCAGCCGTCGATGCCGTCTGACACGGTGGTCCTGCGCCGGCCTACAAGGCCGCGGCGCACTTATTTTTAAAGTGAACCCATGTCTCGTTTTTCTCCAAAGGATTCACCATGAAAAACCGCATCGCTCTGTTTACATTGGCCCTTACCTGCATCGGCACCTCCAGCGCCTTTGCGATGACCAAAGAAGAATACAAGGTACAAAAAGACCGAATCGAGGCTGACTACAAAGCCACCCGTGAAAAATGCAAGACTTTCGAGGCCAACGCCAAAGACATCTGCCAGGCAGAAGCCAAAAACATCGAAAAAGTGGCTCGGGCGGAACTCGATGCGCAGTACAAGCCCTCAGCCGGCGCTGAAAAAAAGGTCAAGAGCGCCAAAGCTGAAGGCGCTTATGGAGTGGCCAAGGAAAAGTGCGATGAGCTCAAGGCCGATGCCAAGGCAAGCTGCATCAAGGACGCGCGTGCCTCACGCGACAGCGCCAAAGTCTGACGGGGCGGGCTTCTGATTCAGCGCTTTACCCTGCCGGGCTAGGCCAGATTGATCGGCAGACACAGCTCGTAGCCTTGGCCCCAGACCGACTTGATGGCGGCTTCTTCGTCTTCGGTCTGGACTTCCTTGAATTTCTTTCGCAGACGGGCTACCAGCTCTTCGAGTGCATGCTTGCTCATCATCTGGTCGGACTCATCGTCCCCATACAGGTCGCAAAGCACGGCAGAGCTGAGAGTACGGCCCTTGGCTTGGATCAGCGCCAGTAGCAGCGTTTTTTCGCGGTGCGTCAGCCGCAATTTTTGGCCGGGATGCGGGCCCCACAGCGTGCGATCGCGCAAGCGCAGGGACCACTCATCTGTGCCAACGGCTTTCTTGAGCCTGCGGCCCAGGCTCATGAGGATCAGCACCAGTTCGTCCGGAGCGGTCGGTTTGGTCAGGTAAATGTCGGCGCCGCCGTCTTGGTAGCCGGAGATGCGGTCTTGCAGCGCCACCCGCGCCGTCATGATCACAATGCCGGCTGCAGGCAGGCTTTGGCGCAGCCGGCGGCTCAGGCTCAAACCGCTTTCGCCTGGCAGGTTCAAGTCAATAACGTAAAGGTCAATCGCTTCGCGCGCCATCACATCATCCAGCGCCGCAGCGCTGTTCACGGCATGCACGACAAAGCCATGCGCCTGTAGATGAACAACGATCTCTTCGCGCAGCAAGCGATCGTCTTCCACCAGGGCGACAACCAGCGGGCTGGCAACGTTTTTGACTTGCAGTGTTTTGGGTTTGATCAATTGGGGACCCTGACGTTGAAAAATACACGCGGGCCTTGCCTGCGATAACCCACGGTAGCGCCTATTTTTTCGGCGGCCGATTGCACCAGACTCAAACCGATGCCCATGCCCGGCTGGTCTTGAACACCGGGGTGACGGTAGTAGCGCTCGAACAGGCGCGACTCGTCCGGTTCCTGCTCGTTCGCCACTTCATTGCTGACTTCAAAGTTGGTCCAGCCGGCATCGGTTGGCGCAGCCTGGTTGCCTGTCCCGGCGTTCGGCAGCAGGGTCACGGAAATGGTGATGGGGGCCTCGGGTACGCTGTACTTACTGGCGTTACTCAGCAGGTTATCCAAAATGAGAGTCAGCATTTTGCGGTCCGCCAAAAAGGCTGTGCCTTCCTGAATATGAACATCAAAGCGGGCAAGCGTCGGGTACTCGTCGAGCAATTCCTGCACCAGTTCACGCGCAGGCATGCG
>JBIKHR010000374.1:0-2579 GCA_044362035.1 Polaromonas sp.
CGACCCGATGCGCAGCGTGATCGAGCGCCGCCCGCCGGGCGCGCTGGCGGCGGTGGCCGAGAAGGTGGACTACTGGACGCAAGAGGGTCGCCAGACGCTGTACCTGCTGGTGTCCTTCATGCCCATGGTGGCAGCGGACGGCAGCCACATCGAGAGGGCCATCGAGTTTTTCATGCCGGTGGGGCAAAGCGGCGAGTCGCAACAATGGGTCACCTCCAGCATGCGACTGCTGTCGCTGGCGGCCCGCGGCGGCTTTCTGGACCGCGCGCTCAGCGACATGCGCAAGGTGGCCTGGGACCGCGGCCCGGTGCGTCTGGGCACTTACCGCAAGACTGACGGCACGCAGGTGCCGCTGTGGCACGACTCGGAAGTCGCCGCCATCGCCTACGCCGTGCAAAACATCATCAGCAGCCGCGCAGCGGCCCTGCCCGGCTTGGTGAGCGAACCCGCCTCGCCACTGACCGAAGCCTTGTCGCTGGCCCTCATGGCAGGCCGCAAATGCAGCGAATGCGGCGCGCATGCCGTGATCCGCAAGGACGGCTGTGACTACTGCACGCAATGCGGGCACCTGGGCAGCTGCGGATGAGCGCCTCGCTGGCCCTGGCTCCGCGCCAGTCGCAGGCGGCTGAAGATCCCGCCGTGCTGGTGGCCGAGCTGATGGCCTCGCGCCAGACCATCCTGCCCAAGCGCCTGCTGGCACCCGGGCCCGATGCCGCCCAGCTTCAGGCGATCTGGTCGGCAGCGGCCACCGCGCCCGACCACGGGCAGCTGTTGCCCTGGCGCTTTGTGCTGGTGCCGACCGGGGCCCGCGCAAGCCTGGCCGAGGTCTTTGCCGAGGCCCTGCGCACACGCGATGCCAGCGCCAACCCCGGGCAACTGGCACAGGCGCGCGAGAAAGCCTACCGCTCACCGCTGCTCATGCTGGCGGTGGTGGACGCCGCCTGCGGCGACCCCGAGGTCGATTTGTCCGAACGCATCCTGTCGGCCGGCTGCGCGGTGCAGAACATGCTGTTGATGGCCACGGCGCAGGGCTTTGGTTCGGCACTCACCAGCGGCAAGGCCCTGAAGTCGGCAGCCCTGCGCCAGCTGTTTGATCTGAGCGCGGATGAGCACGCTTTGTGTTTTTTATCAATCGGCACAGCGCCTTCGCGCAAGCCAGCCAGGGTGCGGCCACAAGCCCATCAGTTTTCGAGTTCCCTGACACCGACCCCGGCCGAGCCCACCAAGGAGACCCCATGAACATTGCCAACTTTGACGACCTGCTCACCGCAGCGCGCCTGCAAACCGAACCGCAGCGCCTGCTGTTTGTCTTTGCCGGCGTCGAGCTGCCCGATGACTGCACGCCCGAACAGCGCGAAGGCTTCGAGGCCGGCCACGGCGGGGCCATGGTGCCGCTGATGTGCACAGACAAACTGCCCAGCGAACTGATCGACTTCGCAACGCTACTGGAGGAATCGAGCGGCTTCGAGGTGGGCCGTGACTGGCGGCTGGTGTTTGCGGCCGCGCTGTCCGGCGCACCGGGCCGCTCACCCAGCACCGAAGAAGCCGAGGCACCGCTGCAACGCATGGTCGAGGCCATCCAGCGCGGCGAACACGGCCCCTTCATTCCCTTTGACCGGCAGGGCCTGCCGGTGCGTATGAGCTGATATGACAAGTCACCTGCAAACGGGCCGCATTCTCTGGTCAGCCATGACATCGGCTGTGCCCGGATTCGAGACGCCGGGCGCCGGCTATGAAGCACCGTTTGAGATGCTGTCAGCCTGCCACGAAAGAGTCGAACGCATGCTGACGCTATTGGCCAAATTGCAGCGCCACCTGCGCCACACAGGCTGCGACGAAGCCGCTAGCCAAGCCGCCCGCGACGTGATGCGCTACTTTGACCTGGCCGCGCCTCTGCACCATCAGGACGAAGAGCGGCATGTGTTCCCCGCCCTGGCAGCCTCTGCCGACCCGGCCCTGCAATCCCTGGCTGAGCGGCTTTTGCAAGACCACCGCGCGATGGAAGCCGCCTGGCCTGCAGCGCGTCAGGTCTTGCAGCAGGTGGCCGAGGGCCCGCCGGGTCCGTTCGGGCCAGCGGCCTTGCCGGCCGCGTCCGCGGCGCAACTCGCCGCCTTCGCCGGCCTGTACCAGGCACACATGCAGGCCGAAGACGAGCAGGCCTACCCGGCGGCTCTACAAGCGCTTTCAGCCCAAGCGCAACAGGCCATGAGCGCCGACATGATGCAACGCCGTGGTGTCCCCCCGTAGCGCTGAGCGCCAGGCCCCGGGGCGCATGCGGCAAAATGGGGGCATGAACGCGCCCGACCTCTCCAAAGCCCCCGTCAAAGACGGCGATCTTGCGCGCCTGATGCAAAAGCTGGGCAGCCAGGCCAAAGCCGCCTCGGCCCTGATGGCCAAAGCGCCCGCCGCACTCAAAAACCAGGCGCTGGTTCAGCTGGCCGCCTTGCTGCGCGAGCACTTCGCCGACCTGCAAACCGCCAACCAGCGCGACCTGCTGCGTGCAGCTTCGGCCGGCCTGAGCGGCCCCATGCTCGACCGCCTCAAGCTCAGCGCCGACGCGCTGGAGACCGTGGCCGTGG
>JBIKHR010000375.1:0-2567 GCA_044362035.1 Polaromonas sp.
CAGTGCAGTTCCAGCCAGGCCGACAGCGGCCAGCCGATGGTGCTGGCCAGACCCGCCATCAGCGTGATGCCGGTGATCGGGCCGCGTGAACGTTGGCCGTACAGATGCACCAGCGTGGCAAAGGCCGCTTCATACAGCCCGCCGGCCATGGCGATACCCATGATGCACCAGCTTGCAAACAGCCCGACCGGCCCTTGCGCCAGCGCCATACTGGCCAGCCCGATCGCAAACACCAGGCTGTTGAGCATCAGCACGCGCCGCCCGCCGTAGCGGTCAATCGCCCGACCGGCCAGCGGCCCCAGCAGGGCTGACACCACCAGCGCGGCTGAAAACGCCGCAAAGATCAGCGGGCTGCCAATGCCCAGGTCGCGCGCCATCGAGCTCGCTAGCATGGCCGGCAGGTAGTAGCTCGAAGCCCAGGCCAGCGTTTGCGCCACGCCCAGGCAGGCAACAGTGCGCGTTTGGCGGTTCATCAATCTGCTGCGTCCGTTGGCGCCGTCACTGCAAACCAGTGCTGCGTGCGGTTGACGATGGCCACCAGCGACAGCATCACCGGCACCTCGACCAGCACGCCGACCACAGTGGCCAGGGCCGCGCCCGAGTGCAGGCCAAACAGCGAAATGGCCACAGCCACAGCCAGTTCAAAAAAGTTCGAAGTGCCGATCAGGGAGGCTGGGCCGGCGATGTTGTGCGGCAAGCGCAAGGCTTTAGCGCTTGCATAGCTGATGATGAAAATGCCATAGCTCTGCAGGATCAGCGGCACGGCAATCATGGCGATCACCAGCGGTTTGGCCAGCAGGGTGCCTGCCTGAAATCCAAACAAAAGCACCACGGTGGACAGCAGGCCAATGACCGACCAGGGCTTCAAGCGCGCTACAAAATCTGTCACCGCATTGGCACCCTGGCGCTGCAAAAAACGCCGCGTGACCATGCCTGCCGCCAGCGGCAGCACCACATACAGCACGGTGGAGATCACCAGCGTTTCCCGGGGGACGGCGAGGTTGGTGACGCCCAGCAAAAAAGCCGCAATCGGTGCAAAAGCCACCACCATGATCAGGTCGTTGACCGCCACCTGCACCAGCGTGTAGTTGGCATCGCCCTTGACGAGTTGGCTCCACACAAAAACCATCGCGGTGCAGGGCGCTACGCCCAGCAAAATCATGCCGGCGATGTATTCGCCGGCGGACTGCGGGTCAACCCAGGGCGCAAAAAGATACTTGAAAAAAAGTACGCCCATCAGCGCCATGGTGAAGGGCTTGATCAGCCAGTTCACCACCAGCGTGAGCAGCAAGCCACGCGGTTTGTGGCCCACGTCCTTCACGGCAGACCAGTCGATCTGGATCATCATGGGGTAAATCATCACCCAGATGAACACGGCCACCACCAGATTGACATGCGCGATTTCCAGGCCGGCAATGGCCTGAAATGCCGCAGGAAAAAGCAAACCCAGACCGACCCCGGCGGTAATCCCAAGGGCGACCCACAGCGTCAAATAACGTTCAAACAAGCCCATGGTTCAGACCCCCGTTGGTTTGTGCAAGGCCATGGCCTGGACCAGTTCTGTCATGGGTGGCATACCGGCGGGCAACACTACCACCGGTGAAAAGCCGCCGCCTTCGGTGCGAAAGTTAGTGGTTTGCCCCTGGTAGGTACGCGCCGCCAGCAACTGCACCTGGCCGCGATAGGCGTAGGCGCGCACGTCAAGCTTGAGCCGTGTGGCCACGCCATCGACATCCACCAGCCGCTCGCTGGGCGGCACCAGCGCCTGCGCCACAAAGCCGCCAGCGGTGATCTCGCCCCAGACCCGGCGCGTGAGTTTGTCGCCGCGGTAAGCCGCCTTGGCGCCATAGCCCGCCACTGGTTTGAAAAACAATGTGCGGCGACGGGCCCACAAATCATCTGCTGCGTCCGGCGTCACCGGCTCGGTTCGTGGCACGACCTGTTGTAGGAGCTGGCGGTCTTGTGGAGACACGCCCCAGTCGGCCAGCAGCACGTCATCGCTCAGGGTGATCAAGTTGCTTTTGTGGGCATGCAGCGCGTGCGCATGCGGATGCGGCGTGACCACCGCCGCGCCCGCTTCATAAGCGAAGCGCAGCGCCTGGTGCGCGGGATCCGACAGGTCAAAGTCAGTCACCCGGTTGTAGACCAGGTCCACCGGCTGGCCCTCTGGCAGGGACGGGTGCCAGAGCGCGCCGTCATGCCAGCGCAAATCGCGCGCATCGCCAATAGCCGCGGTCAGGCCATGGTGTTTGAAGAACTGGCAGGCCAGCTCAAACTCGGGTGCCAGGTACTGGTTTTCGAGTTCGTCATCGACTATCAGCACGCTGCGCAGTGGCGCATCACCGCGCTGCGCCTGCCATTCGGCGCGAAACATCGCCATGAATGTTTCTTCAAATGGCGGGTGCCGGTCTGCCCCGGCAAACAAGGGGTGCATGGGCGCGCAGCATTCAGTGTGCGCGCGCGAAAGCGCTGCATTGAGAAACGCACCACCCGCGTTGGTGTTGATTTCAATCAGGCGGGGCACATCGTTGGCAATGTGAAAGTCGTAGCCCATGAACACGCCCGCC
>JBIKHR010000376.1:0-2561 GCA_044362035.1 Polaromonas sp.
CGCCAGCAGCAGCGCTGCAGCCCAGACCCAGGCCGGTATGTCCGACAGTGCCATGCGACCGGGGGCAGTGGGCGCGCGCAAAGCCACACAGGCCAGCAGCGCCGCCAGTCCGATGCTGGTGAGGCTGGCAAACTGGTTGCGCTGACGCAGATTGCCGTAGGCTTCGCCCGCGGGCGTCTGGCTGATCCAGCGCGCCACCCAGGCGTGGTCAGAAAAACCAAAGTACTGCACCAGCGCAATGACGCAGCTGATGAGCGCCGCGGCCAGCCACGTTGCCGCCAGCCACTGAGCGCTAACGCGCCCCCAGACCAGTGCCACACCCACGCCGCAAAGCGCTGAAAAAAACCAGGGCCACCAGTTCAGCGTCGGGGCACTGGTGTAGGTGAACAACCAGGGCAGCACCAGGCACAGCATCAGGGCCGCCGGCTTCAGGGGCAGGGATGGGACTGCGCGCACAAGGGGCTTAAGGGATGGGAGTTTGCGAGCGCCCAGACAAAAGCCCCCGAAGGGGCCTGTCGATAGCGCAGGAAGTTTCAGCTGGCGGTCTTGCAGCTGGCCGGCAGGAACTTGGGCGCGATGCCATTGGTGGCGCCTGCAGTGCATGTCCAAATGAGCTGGCCATTACTCGAGTCGTAGCTGCCGGTCAGGGCCAGCGTCTTGCCGGCCAGGTTGGGGTCCTTCGCTCCCGTCACTGTGACGATACCGGTGGCCGTGGTGCCCGTCAGACTGCCATAGGCGTAAGCCACACCAGACACATAGGTCGAGGCGACCGGGTCCAGCGTCAGCGCAGTAGTGGCCGGCATGGCGCTGTGGGTCTGCACACTTTCGGCCACAGCCAGCTTGCCGGGCTGCGCGGCCAGCAGCATCTCGGCCACTTTGGCGCGCACCGTGTATTCCTGATAACGCGGCAGCGCGACAGCCGCCAGAATACCGACGATCGCGATGACGATCATCAGCTCGATCAAGGTGAAGCCCTGTTGAATATGCTTGCTCATGAATAACTCCTAAGGTAAGCGCTGGTCAAGCTGGGCGCCACGATGATCGATGACGTCAGGCCGGATCGATGGGCTTTGGACGATTCTGCAACAACTTGCCCATCACCAGCACCAACAGTGCACCGGCAAGCGCTGCGCCGTAACTCCATATGGCAGAGGCAGGCAAATAGGCCTTGATGGCAGGGTCCGTGTAGGCCATCTGGCCGGCAATCCAGCCCAGCAACATGGCGCCCAGGGTAATGACGAAAGGAAAGCGCTCCATCAGTCTGAGCACAAAAGTGCTGCCCCAAACGATGATGGGAATGCTCACCAACAGGCCAAATATCACCAGCGGCAGCTGATGGCTTTCACCAGCGCCCTGGGCTGCACCAGCGATCGCCAGTACGTTGTCAACACTCATGACGAGGTCTGCAACGATCACGGTCTTGACCGCGCTCCACAGTTTGTCGCTGGAGCTGATGTTGTGATCGTCATCGCCTTCCGGCAGCAACAGTTTCACACCAATCCAGAGCAGCAGCACGGCACCCACCAGCTTCAGGTAAGGCACCGACAACAAAGCCAGCGCAAAGGCAATCAGGATCACGCGCAGGACGATGGCACCGATGGTGCCGTAAATAATCCCTTGCGCCCGCTGCTTCGGCGGCAGATTACGACAGGCCAGGGCAATCACAACGGCGTTGTCGCCGCCCAGCAAGATGTCGATCATGATGATCTGGCCCACTGCGAGCCAGAACGTTGCCGTCATCAGTTCTTCCATGAAAACCCCTTGCAAAAAATCAAAAAGACCGATTGTCCATCAAGACAATCGGTCCGTATGCTGCGGCAAACCACAAACTCACTAGGGACAGCCCTTAGAGCAGCGCCTTGAGCAACTTGGCCATCTCGGACGGGTTGCGCGTGACGGTGAAGCCGCAGGCTTCCATCACGGCCAGTTTGGCGTCCGCCGTGTCGGCGCCACCGGAGATCAGCGCACCGGCGTGGCCCATGCGCTTGCCGGCTGGTGCGGTGACGCCGGCGATAAAGCCGACGATCGGTTTTTTCATATTGGCTTTGCACCACATGGCCGCTTCAGCTTCATCGGGGCCGCCGATTTCGCCAATCATGATGACGGCGTCGGTGTCCGGGTCGTCATTGAAGGCGCGCATCACGTCGATGTGCTTGAGGCCATTGATCGGGTCGCCGCCAATGCCGACAGCGCTGGACTGACCCAGACCGATTTCGGTGAGCTGGGCCACGGCTTCGTAAGTCAGCGTGCCGGAGCGCGAGACCACGCCGATTCGGCCCTTGCGGTGAATGTGGCCGGGCATGATGCCGATCTTGATTTCTTCCGGCGTGATCAGGCCGGGGCAGTTGGGGCCGAGCAGCAGCGTGCGCTTGCCGCCGGCGGCTTCCTTGGCTTTCATGCGGTTGCGCACTTCGAGCATGTCGCGAACGGGAATGCCTTCGGTGATGCAGATCGCCAGGTCCAGGTTGGCTTCAACAGCTTCCCAGATGGCGGCCGCAGCGCCTGCCGGCGGCACATAAATGACCGACACCGTGGCGCCAGTGGCCTGAGCGGCTTCGCTC
>JBIKHR010000377.1:0-2557 GCA_044362035.1 Polaromonas sp.
TGGAAAGAACCTAGGAAGAACTCAGAACGAATCGAGCGCCAGCGCGTTGACGCTGTCTGCGCCTTCGACGATGCTGTCGCGGATGCCCGGGGCCTTGGTCAGCAGGTGGTCGGCATAAAAGCGGGCCGTGGTGATCTTGGCGTGCATGAAGTCTGCGCCAAAGTCACCGGCATCACCGCTGGCCAGCGCCTGCTCGGCCACCAGTAATGCACGCGCCATCTGCCAACCGGCCACCACGTTGCCCGCCAGCATGAGGTAAGGCACGCTGCCGGCAAACACCGCGTTGGGCGAAGCCTTGCTGGTGCCGGCGACAAAGTCAATCACGTCGAGCAGGGCCAGTCGCGCCGCTTGCAAACGCTTGGCCACGGCCAGCGCGGCAGCGCCGCCTTGAGCGCGCAACTCGGTCTCAGTGACTTCGATCTGCCCGGCGATGGCGCGCGCCGTCTGGCCACCATCACGCGAGGTCTTGCGGCCCACCAGGTCGTTGGCCTGAATCGCCGTGGTGCCTTCGTAGATGGTCAGAATTTTGGCGTCACGGTAGTACTGCGCTGCGCCGGTTTCTTCAATGAAGCCCATGCCGCCGTGCACCTGCACACCCAGTGAGGTCACTTCCAAACTCATCTCGGTGCTGTAGCCCTTGACCAGCGGAACCATGAACTCGTAGAAGGTCTGGTTTTGTTTGCGCGTGTCGGCGTCCGGGTGATGGTGCGCAGCGTCATAGGCCGCAGCCGCCACAGCCGCCATGGCGCGGCAACCTTCGGTGTAAGCGCGCATGGTCATGAGCATGCGCTTGACATCGGGGTGGTGAATGATGGGGCCGCTGCCGGGCAGCGAGCCGTCCACAGGGCGGCTTTGCACACGGTCTTTGGCAAACTGCACGGCCTTCTGGTACGCGCGCTCGGCAATCGCAATGCCCTGCATGCCCACGGCGTAACGCGCAGAGTTCATCATGATGAACATGTACTCGAGGCCGCGGTTCTCCTGGCCCACCAGGTAGCCAACGGCGCCACCATGGTCGCCGTACTGCAGCACCGCGGTCGGGCTGGCCTTGATGCCCAGCTTGTGCTCAATGCTCACGCAATGCACGTCGTTTCGCGCGCCCGGCGAGCCGTTAGCCTGGACCATGAACTTGGGCACCACAAACAGGCTGATGCCCTTCACGCCTACAGGCGCGCCGGTCACCCGGGCCAGCACCAGGTGCACGATGTTCTCGGCCATATCGTGCTCACCGTAGGTGATGTAGATCTTGGTGCCGAAGACCTTGTATGTGCCGTCAGGCTGCGGCTCGGCGCGGCTGCGCACGGCGGCCAAATCAGAGCCGGCTTGCGGCTCGGTCAGGTTCATGGTGCCGGTCCACTGGCCGCTCACCAATTTCTCAAGGTAGGTGGCTTTGAGTTCGTCAGAGCCGGCCGTCAGCAGCGCCTCGATGGCGCCGTCGGTCAGCAAAGGGCACAAGGCGAAGCTCATGTTGGCCGAATTGAGCATTTCTCCGCAAGCCGCACCAATGGTCTTGGGCAGGCCCTGGCCACCAAAATCGACCGGATGCTGCAAGCCCTGCCACCCGCCTTCGACGTACTGTTTGAAGGCCTCTTTGAAGCCCGGCGTGGTGGTGACTACGCCCTGCTTCCAGCTTGAAGGGTTCTGGTCGCCCGCCCAGTTCAGCGGCGAGAGCACGCCCTCGTTGAACTTGGAACACTCTTCGAGGACCGCCTGCGCCGTCTCAAAACCGGCATCCTCAAAAGCCGGTATGCGGGCCAGTTCGTCGATCGCGGCCAGGTGCCGGATGCCGAACAGCATGTCTTTGAGAGGGGCTTTGTAACTCATGGGGTGGCTCCGGAAGTTGGCATTACGGGCCGGCGGACCAGCCGTTTTTTTTACAGCGCGGCCGTCAGTTCAGGTACGGCAACAAAAAGATCAGCCTCGAGGCCGTAGTCGGCTACGCTGAAGATAGGCGCTTCGGCGTCCTTGTTGATGGCGACGATGACCTTGCTGTCCTTCATGCCGGCCAGATGCTGGATCGCGCCCGAAATGCCGGCAGCGATGTAGAGCTGCGGCGCGACGATCTTGCCGGTCTGGCCCACTTGCCAGTCGTTCGGTGCGTAACCGGCGTCCACCGCAGCGCGGGAAGCGCCCAGTGCAGCGCCCAACTTGTCGGCCAGCGGCGTCATCACTTCGTCAAACTTTTCAGCGCTGCCCAAGGCACGGCCACCGCTGACGATGATCTTGGCGGCGGTCAGTTCGGGGCGGTCGCTCTTGGCGATTTCGCTGCCCATGAACGTGGACTTGCCGCTGTCGGCCACACCGCTCACCACCTCGATGGCAGCCGAGCCGCCCGTACCTGCGGCGTCAAAGCCGGTGGTGCGCACGGTGATGACTTTCACAGCGTCCAGGCTTTTCACGGTGGCAATCGCGTTGCCGGCGTAGATCGGGCGCTCAAAAGTGTCGGGGCTGTCCACCTTGGTGATGTCCGAGATCTGGCCGACGTCCAGGGTGGCGGCCACGCGCGGCGCAATGTTTTTACCCGAAGCCGTGGCCGGAAACAGAATGTGCGAATAAG
>JBIKHR010000379.1:0-2556 GCA_044362035.1 Polaromonas sp.
CGTCATGGGCACGCTGTGGCTGTCGACCGTACCGCCCACCAATGCGGCGGTGGCTCAGATTTTTGGCATCCAGCATTTGTCGATGCTCAGCGGCTTCATCTTTTTCAGCCACCAGATCGGCTCTTTCATGGGCGTCTGGCTGGGCGGTTATTTGTATGACCGCAACGGCAGCTACGACATCGTCTGGTTGCTCACCATCGCCTTGGGTATTTTTGCCGGCCTGGTGAACCTGCCGGTGCGTGAAGCCCCGATCGTTCGCACGCCGGCACCCGCCGCTACAGGGGCCTGAAGCCATGCGCAAAATTGCCCTCTGGAGCCTGGCCATCGCCGCCCCGCTGGCGGTGTTTGCGCTGTACACGCGGCCGGCCTTTCTGGTGATGATGGCCGACCAGCTCTGGGCCTGTTTCTGATGGCCCCCGCCCCTTTGCATGGCGACGAGGCGGCCTCCGCTTGGGTCCGCCGCTGGAGCCACTTGCTGCCCGCCGGTGCCAGCGTGCTGGACGTTGCCTGCGGTCGTGGCCGGCATGCGCGCTGGTTTCATGCGCTGGGCCACCGCGTCACGGCGCTGGACCGATCGGCAGAAGCCCTGGCGGCAATTGGCCTTTCCGCAGAGCGCTGTGAAACAGTGCTGGCCGACATTGAAGGCGGCCCCTGGCCTTTGGACGGCCGCCAATTTGACGCTCTGGTGGTCACCAATTATCTGTGGCGGCCGCTCATGCCCACGTTACTGGCCAGCGTCGCGCCCGGCGGCGTGTTCATTTATGAAACCTTTGCCGCCGGCAACGAAACCGTGGGCAAACCCTCGCGGCCCGACTTTTTGTTGCAACCCGGGGAACTGTTACAGCTTTGCCGGGGGCTGCGCACCGTGGCTTATGAAGACGGCTTTGAGGCAGGCGCTGAGGGCTCCAACGGTCGCTTTGTGCAGCGCATCGCCGCCGTGCGCGAGCTGCCGGCCGGCACACCCCCGCGCTATCACCTGGTCTGAGGTGCCGGCAGGCGCTCGCAGCGCTGCGGTCTGAGTAGAATGCGCTTTGGATTCAGCTGCTCTTTTGCGGCGCCAACCCGCCAGCAAGGTCAAGGTCCCCACACATGAAACAAATCACCGGCAGCATCGTTGCTCTGGCCACCCCGCTGCACGAAGACGGCAGCGTTGACTACCCGACCCTGCGCAAGCTGGTGGACTGGCACATCACCGAGGGCACAGACTGCATCGGCGTGGTCGGCACCACTGGCGAATCGCCCACGGTCAACGTCGAAGAGCATTGCGAAATCATCCGCGTGTCTGTGGAGCAAGCCCGCAGCCACGGCACCAAGGCCGTGCCGATCATGGCCGGTTGCGGCGCCAACTCCACCGCTGAAGCCATTGAGCTGACCAAGTTCGCCAAAAAGGTCGGCGCCGACTGCCAGTTGCAGGTGGTGCCTTACTACAACAAGCCGACGCAAGAAGGCCAGTACCAACACTTCAAAGCGATCGCCGAAGCGGTGGACTTGCCCATGGTGCTGTACAACGTGCCCGGCCGCAGCGTGGCAGACATGCTGCACGCCACCGTGATGCGGCTGACGCAAGTGCCCGGCATCATCGGCATCAAGGAAGCCACCGGCAACATTGAGCGCGCACAGTGGCTGATCAAGGAAACCCCTGCGGACTTTGCTGTTTATTCGGGCGACGATGCCACCGCCGTGGCCCTGATGCTGTGCGGCGGCCAGGGCAATGTTAGCGTGACGGCCAACGTGGCTCCGCGCCTGATGCACGAGCTGTGCATGGCGGCTGTGGCCGGCGATGCCCGGCGCGCCATGCAAATCCAGATGCAGTTGCTGCCGCTGCACAAGCACTTGTTTGTTGAAGCCAACCCGATTCCGGTGAAGTGGGCCATGGCCCGCATGAAACTGTGCGGCCCGACCCTGCGCCTGCCCATGACGCAGCTGGAAAAAACCAACGAAGCCACCGTCGAAAACGCCTTGCGCTTTTGTGGCCTGATCTGACCCGAAGGAAACGAATTGAAGACACACCTGACCCCCAGCACCCGCCTGACTTCGCCATCCTTGGCTGTTGCGCTGCTGATAAGCCTGGCACTTGGCGGCTGCTCCACCATCAGCGACACCATCATGGGTGAAAAAATCGACTACAAGTCAGGCGCCGCCAAGGGCCCTTCACTCGCTGTTCCGCCAGATCTGAGTCAACTGACGCGTGAAAACCGCTATGCCGTGCCGGGCGTGACAGTCACCGCCAGCACCTTCAGGGCAGACCAAGCCAGCAGGGCCGGCCAAGTGCCCACGGCGGCGTCCAGTGTGGGTGATGTGCGCATTGAGCGCGCCGGCAACCAGCGCTGGCTGGTCATCAACCGCCCTGTAGACAAGGTCTGGGAACCGGTGCGTGAGTTCTGGAAAGAAAGTGGTTTCCAGCTGACCATCGAACAAGCCGACCTGGGAATCCTGGAAACCGACTTCGCTGAAAACCGCGCCAAGCTGCCGCAAGATTTCATCCGCAACACCCTGGGCCGCGTATTGGAAAGCCTTTACTCCACCGGCGAGCGCGACAAGTTCCGCACGCGCCTG
>JBIKHR010000378.1:0-2556 GCA_044362035.1 Polaromonas sp.
CGACGCGGATCAGCGCACCGCGGCGCAGCCGGATGTTGGCCGGGGCCTTGTCACTCAAGCCGGACTGGGCGGGCTTCAAGCCCTCGCCGGTGATCTCGACAACTTCCCCGTTTTGCCGCACAGCCTTGATCTTCTTGGGCGAGGCTTCGAGCACCACGGCCGACATGACATCGCCGTTGTCCGGGTTGTCGGCCAGCGCGTCGTCAATGGCATCTTCGGCCTCCTTGGGGTCGGCGGGCACGGTGATGAATTTTTCGGGACCGCGGTAAATCTGCCGCCGCTCGAAATCCATGATGCCTTTGCGCAGCGCCTTGTAGGCGGCGGTCTGGTCCACCGACGACAGCGTGGTGTAGACGTTCAGGCCGCGCGTGTAAGTCTCGTCGCCGTACTGGCTGAAGACCAATTGGCGCACCGTTTCGGCCACGTACTCTGCATGCACGCGCCCGTCATCCTGGCCCTTGCGGATCTTGAGGGTTTCTTTTTTGGCGGCCAGGGCTTGCTCGGCAGTGATGAACCGGTTGTCCTCCATGCGCTCGATGATGTAGAGCTGTCTGGAGCGCGCCCGCTGCGGATTGCTGATCGGGTTGTAGGCAGAAGGGGCCTTGGGCAGGCCGGCCAGCATGGCGGCTTCGGCAATGCTGACATCCTTGAGCGGCTTGCCGAAATAGGCTTCCGAGGCGGCGGCAAAACCATACGCCCGGTGGCCCAGAAAAATCTGGTTCATGTAGATCTCAAGGATCTGGTCCTTGGTCAACAGATGCTCGAGCTTGAAGGTCAGCAGGATCTCGTAAATCTTGCGGGTGTAGCTTTTTTCGGCTGACAGGTAGACATTGCGCGCCACCTGCATGGTGATGGTTGAGGCACCCTGGCTTTTGGAGCGACCCACGTTGGCCAGTCCGGCGCGGATCACGCCCAGGTAGTCCACGCCGCCGTGCTGAAAAAAGCGCGCATCTTCAATGGCCAGCACTGCGTCTTTCATGACCTGCGGAATGTCCTTGATGGGCGTCAGGCTGCGTCGCTCTTCGCCGAACTCGCCGATCAGCTCGCCGTCGGCCGAGAACACCCGCATCGGCAGCTTGGGCCGGTAGTTCAGCATGTCCGAGATGTCCGGCAGGTTGGGGTAGGCCACCGACAGCGCCACCGCAATCACCATCAGCAGGGCCAGCATGCCCGCCATCGTCAGGCCTGCGGCCCACTTCAAGAGCCTGATCAGCAGTTGCAGCGGGCTGTCGCCGGGCTGGCTTTCGGGCGCTTTGGAAGCCGTTTTGGTAGCCGCTTTGGAAGCAGGAGTTGTGGGAGGCATGGGCTCAATCGTGGGGACAGCTGAACATTATAAAAACGCCCGGCCATTCGGGGAGGTCAGTGTTTGCAAGTCGCCAGACTATACGTGCGCGCCGCGCCCGGGGTTGCTGCCATCGTCGTTCGGTGCATCCCTTGTCCGCTAGGCGCCACAGTAAATAGCTATTTAGTATTTATAAGTTCAAAAATAGAGTGATACTGAGGCCAGTAAAAATACTTTAGTACTTTTTTGAAAACATTTTTTCAATCCAAGCCTGAGCCGCTGATCGGCCTGGACATCGGTGCGACCAACCTCTGCTGGGTCGAGCTGGCGCCGGCCGGCCGTGGCGGGCTGCGGCTGGAACGTTGCGCTACAGAGGCGCTGGAGCCCGGTTGCATTGTTGAAGGACACATTGAGCGTTTTGACGACGTGGCGGCTGCGCTGCAGCGCCTGACCACCGCAGCCGGTAGTCGCCACAGGCGCGTGGCCCTGGCCATGCCGTTGGCGCAACTGCAAACACGCCAGCATGTTTTTCCGCTTGGTTTGAGCCAGACCGAGTTGGCGCTCCAGGTGTCGGCCGAGGTCATGCGGCACAGCGGTCGGCCTGTGCAAGAAGCGGCCCTGGATTACGGCGCCCTGCCGCAAGCGCCTGGCAGAGGCCCCGACGCTGGCCAGACGGTCTGGATCGCCACCGCTCCGATCGACAAGCTGCAGGACCGGTTGGGGCTGGCCGAGTCCATCGGGCTGATGCCCGTCATCATGGACGGCGAGGCGCAGGCCCGGGCGCGCGCTGCCCGCCGGCTCGTGCAACTGTGGTTTGCCAAGGACGCAGCGGGCACGGCGGCCGAGGCCGTCGCATTACTGGTCCATGTTGAGGCGGGCCAGGCGATCTGGCAATGGATGCAAGGCGACTTCGTGCTGCACCAGGGACAGCTTGCGTTGCAGGACCTGCTGGGTGTGGACGTGCTGGCCCGCACCCTGCTGGACGACATGGAGCGCGCAGCTGAAACCCAGGCGTACGGCCGCCTGCACCTGATCATGTTGGCGGGCGCTGAAGCGATGACGCCCGGGCTGGCCGGGGCGATGGAAAACGCTGCTGCGTGCGAGTGCCTGCTGGCCGACCCGCTGCAAGCCATACAGCTGAGCGATGCGGCAACACGTACCGGGCTGTCTGCGCAGACGCGCGCCTGCTTGATGACCGCCTGCGGGCTGGCACTGCGCAGGTTTGCCCCGCCATGCTGATCAATCTGCTGCCCCACCGCGAAGCATCACTGGCC
>JBIKHR010000102.1:0-8541 GCA_044362035.1 Polaromonas sp.
GGCCCTGAAGTGGTCAAGACCGTCACGCACGAGGAAGTCACGGCCGAAGAACTGGGTGGCGCCATCACCCACACCACGAAGAGCGGTGTGGCTGACCTGGCTTTTGACAACGATGTCGAAGCGCTGCTGATGCTGCGCCGGCTCTACAACTACCTGCCGCTGAACAACCGCGAAAAAGCCCCGGTGCGCCCCAGCGCAGACCCGGCAAACCGCATGGACCTGAGCCTGGACACGCTGGTGCCCGAAAACGCCAACAAGCCTTACGACATGAAGGAACTCATCAGCAAAACGGTCGATGACGGTGATTTCTTCGAGATCCAGCCGGAGTACGCCAAGAACATCATCATCGGCTTTGCCCGCATGGAAGGTCAGTCGGTCGGCATCGTCGCCAACCAGCCGCTGGTGCTGGCCGGCTGCCTTGACATCAAGAGCTCGGTCAAGGCGGCGCGATTCGTGCGCTTTTGCGATGCCTTCAATATTCCGGTGATCACTTTTGTGGACGTGCCCGGCTTCATGCCCGGCACCTCTCAAGAGTACGGCGGCATCATCAAGCACGGCGCCAAACTGCTTTATGCGTATGCCGAATGCACGGTGCCGAAAATCACCGTCATCACGCGCAAGGCCTATGGCGGCGCTTACGACGTGATGGCCTCGAAGCATTTACGCGGCGACGTGAACTTTGCCTGGCCGAATGCCGAGATTGCCGTGATGGGCGCCAAGGGTGCGGTGGAAATCATCTTTCGTGAAGACAAAGGCGATCCGGTCAAACTGGCGGCCAAAGAGGCTGAGTACAAAGCACGTTTTGCCAACCCGTTTGTGGCGGGCAGCCGCGGCTTTATTGACGATGTGATCTTGCCGCACGAGACGCGCAAGCGCATTTGCCGCAGCCTGGTGATGCTTAAAGACAAGAAGTTGGAGAACCCGTGGCGCAAGCACGGAAACATTCCGTTATGAGCTGCGCGGGGTTAGCCGTCGCCCCTGCCGTTGCCGGACCGGGGTGCCCGAAATTTTTTCGCAGTGTCCCCCGGCCTTTGGCCTCCTCCTTTATCTGCGAAAAACTCCCGGTCACCTCAGTCTTTGATGCGGTGAGTTTTCGATGCTGATACACATCTTCCACTCGCAGCTGGGGGCATGGTGTAACCGCCGCAGCGAAATAAAGGGGGAGCCTGCAAAGCAGGCGGAGGACATTCGCGTAGACGGATACGCCATGCCCCCAGCGGCCCCAGAAAAATGAAAGAAGGAAACAGCATGTTCACCAAAATCCTGATCGCCAACCGTGGCGAAATCGCCTGCCGCGTCATCCTCACTGCCCGCAAGATGGGTATCAAGACCGTGGCGGTTTACTCTGACGCCGACAAGGACGCACGCCACGTGGCGCTGGCCGACGAGGCCGTCCACATCGGCCCCGCGCCCAGCCGCGACAGTTACCTGCAGGCCGAGAAAATCATTGCCGCCTGCAAACAGACCGGCGCGCAGGCGGTGCACCCGGGTTACGGTTTTTTGAGTGAGAACGCCGGCTTTGCCAAGCGTGTGGAAGAAGAGGGCATCGTCTTCATCGGGCCCAAGCACCACTCCATTGCGGCGATGGGCGACAAGATCGAGTCCAAGAAGCTGGCCGGTGCCGCAGGCGTGAACTGCATTCCGGGTGTCAATGACGCGATCGAGACGCCTGACAAAGCCGTCGAGATTGCCAAGGGCATTGGCTACCCTGTGATGATCAAGGCCAGTGCCGGCGGCGGTGGCAAGGGCTTGCGCGTGGCCTTCAACGACAAGGAAGCGTTTGAAGGATTCACCAGCTGCCGTAACGAAGCACGAAACAGTTTTGGCGATGACCGTGTCTTCATCGAGAAGTTTGTCGAAGAGCCGCGCCATATAGAGATCCAGCTGATTGGCGACAGCCACGGCAATGTGATTTACCTGAACGAGCGCGAATGCTCCATCCAGCGCCGCCACCAGAAGGTGATTGAAGAGGCGCCCAGCCCCTTCATCAGCGACGCCACCCGCCAGGCCATGGGCGCGCAGGCGGTGCAGCTCGCGAAGGCCGTTAATTATCAAAGCGCCGGTACGGTGGAGTTTGTGGTCGGCAAGGACCAGAGCTTTTACTTTCTGGAGATGAATACGCGGCTGCAGGTCGAGCATCCGGTGACCGAATGCATCACCGGGCTGGACCTGGTCGAGCTGATGATCCGCGTGGCCGCTGGCGAAAAACTGCCGCTGAAGCAAGCCGAGGTCAAACGCGATGGTTGGGCCATGGAGTGCCGTATCAACGCCGAAGACCCGTTCCGCGGTTTCCTGCCGTCCACCGGCCGGCTGGTGCGCTTTCAGCCGCCGCATGAGACCATGTTTGCCGCCGACACAGCGCATTGGCAAGGTGTGCGCGTGGACACCGGCGTGCAGGACGGCGGCGAGATTCCGATGCATTACGACTCGATGATCGCCAAGCTGATCGTGCACGGCAAGAACCGGCTTGAGGCGATTGCCAAAATGCGCGAAGCGCTCAATGCCTTCGTGATTCGCGGCATCAGCAGCAACATCCCTTTTCAGGCCGCCTTGCTGGCGCACCCTAAGTTTGTCGCGGGCGACTTCAACACCGGTTTCATTGCCGAGAACTACAGCCAGGGTTTCAAGGCCGAAGACGTGCCGCACGATGACCCGGACTTTCTGGTGGCGCTGGCCGCCTATGTCAATCGCCGGCTGCTCAACCGTGCCGCGGGTATCAGCGGGCAGTTGCCCGGCCATGGCGTCACCGTGAGCGAAGACTTCGTGGTGGTCGGCATAGGCGTTGCGGGCAACAACACGTCGCAACCAGCGTTGGTGCGTGACTTTCAGGCGGTCTCGGGATCGAGCGCCGTCGAGACTGGCGGTAAGACTTTTGAGATCTGCACCAGCTGGCATCTGGGCGGGGCGCGCCTGCGCGGCACCGTCAATGGCCAGGATTTTTCCGCGCAGGTCGAGCGTGGCGTCGGCAAGAACCCGCTGGCCATCCGCGTCATTCATAACGGCACTCGGCTGGACGCGCTGGTGCTGTCTCCGCGCGCGGCAGAGCTGCATGCGCTGATGCCTTTCAAGGCACCACCCGACATGAGTCGCTATGTGCTCTCGCCCATGCCCGGTTTGCTGGTTGATGTGGCCGTGCAGGTCGGCCAAAAAGTGCAGGCGGGTGAACGCGTGGCAGTGATCGAGGCCATGAAGATGGAAAACGTGCTGTTTGCCATGGCCGATGGCGTGGTCGGCAAGGTACTGGCGGCCAAGGGCGAATCGCTGACGGTGGACCAGCCGATTGTCGAATTCGTCTGAGCCGGCATGGCGTTCATTTCATTGCAAGGAAATACTTCATGACGCGTCCTTTTAAAGTCCTCGGCATACAGCAGATCGCCATCGGCGGGACCAGCAAAGCTCGCTTGCGCACGCTGTGGGTTGACATGCTGGGTCTGGAAGTCACCGGCAACTTTGTCAGCGAGCGCGAGAACGTGGACGAAGATATTTGCGCCATGGGTGCCGGGCCTTTCAAGGTTGAAGTGGACCTGATGCAGCCGCTGGACCTGGAGAAAAAACCGGCTGTTCACACCACGCCCCTGAACCATGTGGGCCTGTGGATTGACGACTTGCCGCAAGCCGTGACCTGGCTCACGGCGCAGGGCGTGCGCTTTGCGCCTGGCGGCATCCGCCAAGGTGCGGCCGGATTTGACATCTGTTTTTTGCATCCCAAAGCCAGCGAGGAATTTCCGATTGCCGGCGAGGGTGTGCTGGTCGAGCTGGTGCAGGCGCCGCCCGAGGTGGTCAAGGCTTTTGCGGCCTTGGCCGGGTCTGCGGCCTGACTTTCAGACCAGCGCGGGTCACTCATCTGCGACACTCAAGCCTCGGTTGACGCACGCTAGGGTGCCTTATGCGCTGAAACTGCACTGCGTTAATTTTCCAGTCTTTTCTTCACCCGGAGTGTCTGACCATGGATCTGTCCCGTTTCCCCCGCCGTCGTTACACCATCGGTGCCACGCCCCTAGAGTTGTTGCCCAATTTCACCAAGGCGCTGGCTGCGCTGTGCCCGCAGGGCCGGGGTCCCGAGATCTGGATCAAGCGCGATGACATGCTGGGTCTCACGCCCGGTGGAAACAAGACCCGCAAGCTGGAATTTCTGGCTGCAGATGCGCTGGCGCAGGGTGCCGACACGCTGATCACCTGCGGCGCTCCGCAGTCCAACCACTGCCGCGCGACACTGTCTTCGGCCATCAAGGAGGGCATGAAATGCCGCTTTGTCATTGAAGAGCGCGTGCCCGACAGCTACCACACAGACGCCAGCGGAAACAATTTTCTGTTTCGCCTGATGGGCGTCGAAGCGATCACGGTGGTGCCGGCTGGAACAAACATGCTGGCGGCCATGGAGAAGGTGGCTGCCGAACTGGCCAGTTTGGGCCGCAAAGGTTACATCGTGCCCGGGGGGGGCTCCAACGCCATTGGCGGACTCGGTTACGTGGCCTGTGCGCAGGAGTTGCAGCAGCAGTTTTTTGAGCAGGGCGTGCAGATTGACAAGATCGTCGTGGGGTCCGGCAGCTCCGGCACGCATGGCGGCCTGCTGGCGGGCTTTCTGGGCAACCACATCCATATTCCGATCATTGGTATCGGCGTTAGCCGCGACCCGGTGGACCAGGACCCACTGGTCTACAAGGAAGCTCAGGCCGTTGCCGACCTGCTGGGTCTGAACATCACAGTACCGCGCGAGGCGGTGTTGAGTTTTGGTAACTGGTGGCGCCCGAAGTACTCGGTGCCCAACGCCGCCATGGTCGAGGCCGTTCAGTTGCTTGCGCGGACCGAGGCGATCTTGCTGGACCCGGTCTACACCGGGAAAATCATGGCTGGCCTGATCGGTCTGGCGCGGCAGGGCTATTTCAAGCCGGACGAAAAAGTACTGTTTCTGCACACGGGTGGTGCACCTTCGCTGCACGCCTTTGAGCCGACGGTGCTGGGCCTGACAGACCTGACTGCTTAACGCTGGCTAAAGTGCCGAGTGCGCGATCGGCCCGGTTTAGCCGGGTTCGCCGCGTTGGGCTCTGGCCCGGGCCAGCGCCGCTTCAATCACGGCGCGCTTGGCGTCCAGCACCGAGGGCTCGGTGTGCCGGGAGTGCGCTGCCAGGTCGGCCAGCTTGGTTTCGGCTTTCTTTTCCAGCCGTTCGGCGTTGGCCAGCGGCTCTTTGGCCAGGCGGATCTGGTGCAACGCATAGCGCTCGCGCGCTGCGTCTGCCTGCGGCGCAGTCCATGCGCTCCAGCCGGTCAACTCGCCGCTGACATTGACCAGGCTGATGCAGTCCACGGGACAAACCGGAAGGCATAATTCGCAGCCGGTGCAATGCGTGGCGATCACGGTGTGCATGCGTTTGTTACTGCCCACAATGGCGTCGGTCGGGCAGACCGGTAGGCACAGGGTGCAGCCTATGCACCAGGCCTCGTCAATCAACGCGACCGTGCGTGGCCCTTCAGGCCCGCTGTCCACATGCAGTGCCATGACCGTATTGCCTGTGAGGCTGGCCAGACGCTGAATACCCTCGGCCCCGCCGGGCGGGCAGCGGTTGATGCCAGCTTCGCCGCTGGCGATGGCCCCGGCGTAGCTGGCGCAATCCGGGTAGCCGCAGCGGGTGCACTGGGTTTGCGGCAGCAGATCGTTGATGCGCGCGGCCAGACTTCGCGGCGCATGTTTCGTTGAACTCATGCCTGGCACGTCTGATCAGGGACCACAGTGCTTATTTGCGCGTGCTGGATTTGCTGGCCGGCTTGCCGGCTGGCTTCTTTGCTGGTTTGGCTGTCGCCTTTGCCACAACAGTGGCAGGGCGCTTTTTGGCGGCAGCCAGCGCCACAGACCTGCTTTTGACGGCAGGCTTGGCAGCGACTTTGACCGCGACTTTGGTTGACTGGCTGTTGTTGGCCAGGATGAAGGCCTTCACCGCGGGGTACGCGCTGTCGCGCCAGCGCCGGCCGCTGAAGATGCCGTAGTGGCCGGCACCTTTCACTTCCAGATGCTTTTGCATCGACTTGGGAATGCTGGTGCACAAGCCGTGGGCTGCTTCGGTTTGGCCGGAACCCGAGATGTCATCGAGCTCGCCTTCCACCGTGAAGTGGGCGGTGGTCTTGATGTCTTGTGGGCGCACGCGCTCGAGCTTGCCTTGCGGGTTGCGAACATCCCAGGTGCCGTTGACCAGTTTGAACTCCTGGAAGACAGTCTTGATGGTGTCCAGGTAGTAATCGGCGTCCATGTCGAGCACGGCGTTGTATTCGTCATAAAACTTGCGGTGCGCTTCGGCACTGGCATCGTCGCCCTTGAGCAAGTCCTTGAAGTAGTCGTAGTGGCTGCTGGCGTGGCGGTCCGGGTTCATGGCCACAAAACCGGTGTGTTGCAAAAAGCCCGGGTAAACGCGGCGACCTGCGCCCGGGAAGTTGCTCGGCACCCTGAAGATCACGTTGTTCTCGAACCAGCTGAAGCTCTTGTTCATGGCCAGGTTGTTGACGGCTGTCGGCGACTTGCGTGCGTCGATCGGGCCGCCCATCATGGTCATGCTCAGCGGCGTGGTCTCGCCGCGGCTGGCCATCAGGGAAATGGCGGCCAGCACCGGCACGGTGGGCTGGCAGACGCTGATCACGTGGCAGTTGCCGTAAGCGCCTTGCAGGTGGCGGACGAAGTCCTGCACATAGTTGACGTAATCGTCGAGGTCAAATGTGCCTTCGGACAGCGGCACGATGCGGGCATTTTTCCAGTCAGTGATGTAGACCTTGTGGTCTTTGAGCATGGTCTTGACGGTGTCACGCAGCAAGGTGGCGTAGTGGCCCGACAGTGGCGCCACGATCAGCACCACCGGTTGAGCCTTCAGGCGCGTCAGGGTGCTCGGGTTGTCGGTGAATCGCTTGAACCGGCGCAGCTCGCAAAACGGCTTGTCCAGCTCGATCCGCTCATGCACGGCGACGCTGGTGCCGTCCACGTCCACCGTGGTCAGGCCGAAGCTTGGCTTTTCGTAGTCTTTGCCCAAGCGGTACACCAGGCTGTAGCCTGCGGCGACGCGCTGGGCAAAAGGGTTTTGCCCGGCGGCCGTCAGGGGGTTGCTGAACAGCTTGGCTGCAGCTTGTGCAAAATCAACGAACGGCTCCATCATGGTGCGTTGGGATTCGTAGACTTGATAAAGCATGGCGAGACCTCTGTGAATGTGTGTCAAGTGACAATGTTGCAGTGCAATATACCAGCAGCTGAGCTTGTAAATACGAGTGACACCACTAATCCAGCGACCAGGGGCACAGGTGCGTGTCAACTTGCTGCAAGTATTGGACTTGGCGTTGGGTGCAGTTTGCAGCCCAAGGTATGCAGGCTCCTGCGCAGCTTGATATTTTTAAGGACCAAAGTGATATGAGCCAACGCAGTGACAGTCTTTCCCAGATGCCCTTCAGAAAATTGAAACCATCTGATTCCATGCCGGTGCTGTTCTTGGGCCACGGCAGCCCCATGAACGCCATCACCGACAACGAATACCGGCGCAGTTGGCAGGCGCTGGGCGCGCGTTTTGGCTCAGACTGGCCTGTGCCACAGCTGATTTTGTGTATCTCAGCGCATTGGCTGACCGAGGGCTGGTGGCTCACCGCCATGGCGCAACCCAAGACAATTCATGACTTTGGTGGTTTTCCGCAAGAGCTGTTTGACCAGCAATACCCCGCGCCGGGTGACCCGGATGCTGCCGCCGAGATCAGTCTGGCGGTGCGCCAGCGGGCTTCGGCACCTCTGGGCCTGGACGCCAGTTGGGGTCTGGACCACGGCGCCTGGTCGGTGCTTAAGCCCATGTTTCCTGCGGCCGACATTTCGGTGATTCAGCTGAGCATGGACTACAGCCGCGCGCCCTCAGAGCACTATGCGCTGGCCCGCCAGCTCAAGGCCTTGCGCCAGCGTGGCGTGTTGATCGTGGCCAGCGGCAACGTGGTGCACAACCTGCAACAGGCGCAGCGCGGTGCGGCGGCCAACCAGGCTTACGACTGGGCGCTGGAGTTTGACCAGACCATAGCCGGGCAGGTTCAGCAGGGGCAGCTGGACGCGCTGCAGAATTTTCAGAAATTGGGCAGCCTGGCCACCATGGCCCACCCTACTTACGAGCACTTTTTGCCCCTGCTGTACGCAGCCGGCGCGGTGGCCCCAGGCGAGCAGCCTGAGTTTTTCAACACCAGCTTTCAGCTGGCGTCGATTTCCATGCGCTCCATGCTGTGGGGTGGCCGCTGAGCGGCCCGGCCCTCAGATCACCTTGGCGATGGCCGCGCAGACGTAGTCGATGTTGCGGCTGTTGAGTGCTGCCACGCACATGCGGCCGGTGTCAGTGCCGTAAACACCGAATTCAGAGCGCAGTCGAACCATCTGGTCCTTGTTCAGACCGGAGTAGCTGAACATGCCGATTTGAGTGGTGATGAAGCTCATGTCCTGCTGGACGCCGGCGGCCTTGAGTTTTTCAACCAGCAGGGTGCGCATTTGCTTGATGCGAACGCGCATTTCGCCAAGCTCTTTTTCCCACAATGCGCGCAGCTCAG
>JBIKHR010000103.1:0-8502 GCA_044362035.1 Polaromonas sp.
GCAGCGCTTCGACATCGTTGTCAAAAGCCAGGTCAGCCACACCGCTCTTCGTGGTGTGGGTGATGGCGCCACCCAGTTCTTCGGCCGTGACTTCCTCGTGCGTGACGGTCTTGACCACTTCAGGGCCAGTCACAAACATGTAGCTCGAGTCTTTCACCATGAAGATGAAGTCGGTCATGGCCGGTGAATACACCGCACCGCCAGCCGAGGGACCCATGATCATGCTGATCTGCGGAATCACACCACTGGCCATCACATTGCGCTGGAACACATCGGCATAACCGCCCAAGGAAGCGACACCTTCCTGGATGCGGGCGCCGCCCGAGTCGTTCAGGCCGATCACCGGCGCGCCGACCTTCATGGCTTGGTCCATTACCTTGCAGATTTTTTCCGCATGGGCTTCTGACAGTGCGCCGCCAAATACCGTGAAGTCCTGGCTGAAGACAAACACCAGCCGACCGTTGATCATGCCGTAACCTGTGACCACGCCGTCACCCGGGATCTTGTTGTCCTGCATGCCGAAGTCGGCGCAGCGGTGCTCGACAAACATGTCCCACTCTTCAAACGTGCCTTCGTCCAGCAGCAGTTCCAGTCGCTCACGCGCCGTCAGCTTGCCCTTGCCATGCTGTGCGTCAATGCGCTTTTGGCCACCACCCAGCCGGGCAGCGGCACGTTTTTTTTCGAGTTGCTCAAGAATTTCCTGCATGTTTTTTCTCTTTGGAAGTGACGTTTGAAGGTAAGCAGGCAGCCGCTCAGGGGCGCTGGAGGTGGCTGGCGTGCGCAGCCAGCAACTGGCGCGCCGCCGTCGAGGCCGGCAGTTGCCCGCCGGCAACCTGCGCAGTGAGCATTGGCAACAAGCCGGCCACGGCCGGGTCGTGCCTGAAAGCGGTTTTAAGTCCGGCGTCGATGCGTTCCCACATCCAGGCCAGTGATTGCTGCTGACGCCGCAGCGCCAGTTTCCCGTTGGTTGTTTGCAGTTCACGAAAGCGGCTCACTGCCGCCCAGAATGCATTTACACCTTTGTTGTGTAAGGCACTGAGCTGGACCACTTGCGGATGCCATTGCTGGTCATACACCTCAGCCTGCGCTTTGCCCATGGCATTGTTCACCAGACCAAAAAGCCGCATGGCCGAAGTGATCTGCGCCTCGGCGCGCATGGCGGCGTCGGCGTCGATGTCGGCTTTGTTGATGATGACCAGATCAGCCAGTTCCATCACGCCTTTTTTGATGGCCTGCAAATCGTCGCCCGCGTTGGGCAACTGCATCAGCACAAACATATCGGTCATGTTGGCCACAGCAGTTTCACTCTGACCCACACCCACAGTCTCGACGATGACCACGTCATAACCGGCTGCCTCGCAGACCAGCATGGCTTCACGGGTTTTCTCGGCCACGCCGCCCAGCGTACCGCTCGATGGGCTGGGCCGGATGTAAGCGCGCTCATGCACAGACAACTGCTCCATGCGCGTCTTGTCGCCGAGGATGGAGCCGCCCGACACCGTTGACGATGGGTCAATGGTCAGCACCGCCACCCGGTGGCCCAGGGCAATCAAATGCAAACCAAGCACCTCAATGAAAGTGGACTTGCCCACACCCGGCACGCCACTGATGCCCAGGCGAAAGGCTTTTCCGGTGTACGGCAACAAAGCGGTGAGCAACTCGTCGGCCTGCACACGGTGATCCACACGGGTGGACTCCAGCAGCGTGATGGCCTTGGCGATGGCGCGACGCTGCGCCATCGGGCTGGGTGCCTCAACGATGGCAGCGCGACTCAAGACCTGGTCAGAGTTTGTCATGCGAATAGCTTGAAAAACATCGCAATGCGATTCAGCCCAAGGCCTTTTTGATTTGCTCCAGCACGTCTTTGGCGCTGGCCGGGATCGGTGTGCCCGGGCCGTAAATGCCTTTGACACCAGCCTCGTAGAGCATGTCGTAGTCTTGCCGCGGAATCACGCCACCGACGAACACGATGATGTCCTCTGCGCCCTGCTTTTTGAGTTCGGCAATGATGGCCGGCACCAGCGTCTTGTGGCCGGCGGCCAGCGTGGACACGCCAACAGCGTGCACATCGTTTTCAATCGCCTGGCGGGCGCATTCTTCGGGTGTCTGAAAGAGTGGGCCCATGTCCACGTCAAAGCCGAGGTCGGCAAAGGCCGTGGCCACCACTTTGGCGCCGCGGTCGTGGCCGTCCTGGCCCAGCTTGGAGATCATCACGCGGGGACGCCGGCCCTGGGTTTGCGCGAAAGCGTTGATTTCGGTCTTGAGGTTTTCCCAGCCTTCGGCCGAGTCATAAGCAGCAGCGTACACACCGGTCACCTTTTGCGTATCGGCGCGATGGCGCCCGTAAACTGTTTCGAGCGCGTCACTCACCTCGCCCACCGTGGCGCGCAGGCGCATGGCCTGGATGCACAAGTCCAGCAGGTTGCCGGTGTTGTTTTCCGCGGCGGCCGTCAGCGCGGCCAGCGCGGCTTGCACGCCGGCGCTGTCGCGGCCGGCCTTGATGGTTTTGAGACGGGCGATTTGCCCGTCTCGCACCGCCACGTTGTCGATGTCGCGCGCCTCAATCGCGTCTTCGGTCTTGAGCTTGTACTTGTTGACGCCGACGATGACGTCACGCCCTGAGTCAATGCGCGCCTGCTTTTCAGCAGCGGCCGCCTCGATCTTGAGCTTGGCCCAGCCGCTGTCCACGGCCTTGACCATACCGCCCATGGCTTCGACCTCCTCAATGATCTTCCAGGCAGCGTCGGCCATGTCCTGCGTCAGCTTTTCCATCATGTAGCTGCCAGCCCAAGGATCGATCACATTCGGAATGTGCGTTTCTTCCTGAATGATCAGCTGCGTGTTGCGGGCAATGCGCGAGCTGAACTCGGTGGGCAGTGCGATGGCTTCGTCAAAGCTGTTGGTGTGCAGGCTTTGCGTGCCGCCAAACACCGCGGCCATAGCCTCGATGGTGGTACGCACCACATTGTTGTAGGGGTCTTGCTCGGTCAGGCTCCAGCCGCTGGTCTGGCAGTGCGTGCGAAGCATAAGTGACTTGGGCGACTTCGCGTCAAAGCCCTTCATGATGCGGCACCACAGCAAGCGCGCAGCACGCATCTTGGCGACTTCCAGATAGAAGTTCATGCCGATGGCCCAGAAGAACGACAGACGGCCGGCAAAGCCGTCCACGTCCAGGCCTTTGGCGATGGCAGTCTTGACGTATTCCTTGCCGTCGGCCAGCGTGAAAGCCAGCTCCAGCGCCTGGTTGGCGCCGGCTTCCTGCATGTGGTAGCCGGAGATGGAAATCGAGTTGAACTTCGGCATCTTTTGCGCGGTGTACTCGATGATGTCGCCAATGATGCGCATCGAGGGTGCCGGCGGGTAGATGTAGGTGTTGCGCACCATGAACTCTTTGAGGATGTCGTTCTGGATGGTGCCGCTCAACTGGTCCTGCGCCACGCCCTGCTCTTCAGCGGCCACCACATAACCGGCCAGCACCGGCAGCACGGCGCCGTTCATGGTCATGGAGACACTGACCTTGTCCAGCGGGATCTGGTCGAACAGAATTTTCATGTCTTCGACGCTGTCGATCGCCACGCCGGCCTTGCCCACGTCGCCTGTGACGCGGGGGTGGTCCGAGTCATAGCCGCGGTGGGTGGCCAGGTCAAACGCAACCGACACGCCCTGCCCGCCTGCGGCCAACGCCTTGCGGTAAAACGCGTTGGATTCTTCAGCGGTGGAAAAACCGGCGTACTGGCGGATGGTCCACGGGCGCACGGCGTACATGGTGGCCTGCGGGCCGCGAATGAAGGGCTCAAATCCCGGCAAGGTGTTGGTGAAAGGCAGGTCCTTGATGTCTTCGGCCGTGTACAGCGGCTTGACGCTGATGCCGTCCGGCGTTTGCCAGTTGAGCGCTTTCACGTCGCCCCCGGGTGCAGATTTGGCCGCGGCCTTGCCCCACTGTTCCAAGCTGGCGGGATTGAATTCAGGGGCTGAAGCTGGGTTTTGACTCATGGCGCACCGGTGTTAACTGGGGGTGAGCAGCCTCACAACAGAGACGGAGACTGCTGAAATGATTCCAAGCCGGCAGTTTACATCATTTATAATTATTTATGCAGAATTAAGCTTGGGATTTTTTTAACTTACCTGGAGCTGCCCCATGGCCGCTGTATCACTGACCCCCCGCGCGTTATATGAAGAAGTGGCCGAACTGCTGCGCCAGCGCATTTTTAACCGCGAACTGGCGCCCGGCAGCTGGATCGACGAGCTCAAGTTGGCCGAGGAATACGGCATCAGTCGCACGCCACTGCGCGAAGCGCTGAAGGTGCTGGCCACGGAAGGACTGGTCACCATGAAGGTGAGGCGCGGGGCTTATGTGACTGAAGTCTCAGAGCGGGACCTGGCGGACGTCTACCACCTGCTGGCGCTACTGGAAAGCGATGCCGCCGGCGTGGTGGCGGTCAAGGCAAGCGATGCGCAGATGAAAGAACTCGCAGCGCTGCACAAAGAACTGGAAAAATCGGTTGGCCAGCGCGAACGGTTTTTTGAGATCAACGAAGCCTTTCACATGCGCCTGCTGGAGATCGCCGACAACCGCTGGCGCGACCAGATGGTGGCAGACCTGCGCAAGGTGATGAAGCTGAACCGCCACAACTCGCTGCTCAAAAGCGGCCGCATTCAAGAGTCACTGGCAGAACATCAGGGCATCATGAACGCCCTGCTGGCGCGCGATGCTGCGGCCACCGTGCAAGCCATGCAGGCGCACTTTCAAAACGGTTTGGAAGCAGCCGCCTGACCTGGGGGCTGCGTAAAGCGGCCTCAGTTCAGCTTCTTTTGTAAAAAACGGGCATCGCCCAGCGCCGGGGCCAGTTGGTAGGGCGCAAAGCCGCAGCGCTGGTACAGCGTCAGTGCGCTGCGGTTGCCGTCCAGCACTTCCAGCGTCAGCTTGCAGGCGCCGCGCTCAAGCGCCAACTCCTCGACCAGTGCCAGCATGCGCTCGCCAATGCGTCGGCCGCGGTGGCTGGTCAGCACCGCCACATCGTGCACATTGACCAGCGGGCGGCAGGCAAAGGTGGAAAAACCTTCAATGCAGTTGATCAGTCCGACCGGCAAATCACCCTCAAAAGCCAGCACACTGAAAGCCTGGGGACGCGCTGCCAGCGCTGAGGGCAAATAAGTTTTGGCGAAGTCGCTGAGCGGCTCGCCACCGCCGGCCGGATCGCGCGCATAAGCGTCGAGCAGGCTGACCAGGGCGCGGGCGTCGTCGTCATGGCGGTAGTCGGCCAGACGAACCATGATCGGCATCAAAGGCATGGCAGCGGTGACCATCGGGTCTTCAGGGCAGTTGGGCGGCGGCCACCAGACGCTCTGCACAAGCCTTGGCTTGCACTGCGTCTTGCGCCTCGACCATGACGCGCAGCAGCGGCTCGGTGCCACTGGCGCGAATCAAAATACGGCCGGTGTTGCCCAGCTCGGCTTCGACAGTGCGGGTGACTGCTTTCAGCGCCGCACTCGACTTCCAGTCGTGGTCAGGCTGCAAGCGCAGATTGATCAGGGTTTGGGGAAACAGCGTCACATCGGACAGCAGCTTCGACAGGGGCTGCCCGCTGCGCACGCAAGCCTGCAAGACCTGCAGCGCGCTGACCAGGCCGTCACCCGTGGTGTGTTTGTCCAGCGCCAGCAAATGGCCCGAGCCTTCGCCGCCCAGCAACCAGCCGTTTTTCTCGAGCTCTTCCAGCACATAGCGGTCGCCGACCTTGGCGCGCACAAACTGCACGCCGCGCGCGGTCAGCGCCAGTTCGACCGCCAGATTGGTCATCAGCGTACCAACCGCCCCGGGCACGGACTCGCCGCGCGCCAGACGCTCGCGCACCATCAGGTACAACACCTCGTCGCCATTGAACAGGCGGCCGTTCGCATCCACCAGTTGCAGCCGGTCGGCGTCACCGTCCAGCGCCACGCCGTAGTCGGCGCCATGCGCCTTCACGGCCTCGATCAAGGCTTCGGGATGGGTGGCGCCCACGCCGTCGTTGATGTTCAGGCCATTGGGTGCGCAGCCGATGCAGATGACTTCGGCACCGAGTTCATGAAAAACCTTGGGCGCGATGTGATAAGCCGCCCCGTGCGCCGCATCGACCACGATCTTCAGGCCCTTGAGCGTGAGGTCATTGGCAAAAGTGCTTTTGCAAAACTCGATGTAGCGGCCGGCCGCGTCGTCCAGCCGGCGCGTCTTGCCCAGCCGGGCGGACTCGGCCCAGACGGGGGGCTCTTGCAGGGCCGCTTCGACCGACAGTTCCCAGGCGTCGGACAGTTTGCTGCCTTGGGCGCTGAAGAACTTGATGCCGTTGTCGGCAAAGGCGTTGTGACTGGCGCTGATCACCACACCCAGGCTGGCACGCTGGGCCCGCGTCAGGTAAGCAACGCCTGGCGTTGGCAAGGGGCCGAGCAGCACCACATCCACACCGGCCGAATTGAAGCCGGACTCGAGAGCGCTCTCGAGCATATAGCCCGAAATGCGCGTGTCCTTGCCGATCAGCACCGTCGGGCGCTCCTCGGTGCGCTTCAAAACGCGGCCAACCGCATGGGCCAGGCGCAACACAAAGTCTGGCGTGATGGGGGCCTGCCCCACTGTGCCGCGAATGCCATCGGTGCCGAAATACTGTCTGCTCATGTCTGGGACTCTCCATGGGCGATGCCCTACTGCGTCATTTTGTACTACCGCGCCGCGCAAGACCGGCTCATCTGTTAAATTAAATCGCCCCAGTGCCTGACGCGGCCGTCCAGACCTTGAGCGCCAGCACGGTCTCGCGAACGTCATGCACCCGCAGCACCCGCGCCCCGCGCTCGGCCGCCAGCAGGGCAGCAGCCACGCTGGGCAGCACGCGCTCGCTCATGGGCAAGGGTTCGCCGCTGCCGGACGGCGAGCAAGCCGCACCCAGCGCCGACTTGCGCGACCAGCCGGCCAACAAGGGAAAGCCCAGGTCCAGCAGGCTGGGCTGCTCACGCAAGAGTTCAAAGTTCTGCGCGACCGTCTTGCCAAAGCCGATGCCCGGGTCCAGCACCACACGCGAACGGTCCACACCCGCATCCAGCAGGCTTTGAGCAGCCGATTGCAAAAAAGCCCGCACTGCCGGCAAGACGCTGCCCGTCATGGGCGCGACCTGCATGGTCTGCGGGTCACGGTGCATGTGCATCAGGCACACCCCGCAGTGAGGGTGCGTGGCCACCACCTGCAAAGCGCCGGGGCGGCGCAGGGCCCAGATGTCGTTGACGATGTCCGCCCCCAAGTCGAGCGCGGCCTGCATGACCTCGCTTTTGTAGGTGTCCACGGAAACCGGCACACCCAGCTTGACGGCGTGGCGCAGCACCGGCAGCACGCGCGCCAGCTCTTGGTCCAGCGTCACGGCCGGCGAGCCGGGCCGCGTGGATTCACCGCCGATGTCCAGCATATCTGCACCGTCCTTGAGCAGCTGATCGCAATGCGCCAGCACGGTGGAAGGCTTGCCGCTCGAAAAATAAACCCCGCCGTCTGCAAAAGAGTCCGGCGTGGCATTGACGATGCCCATGACGCGCGGTCGGCTCAAGTCAATCTGAAAACGGCTGGTTTGCCAGAAAGGGGTCATCACCACAGGCGCCTCCCGCGCCAAAGCATTTACACAAAGCACCTTGGGGCGGCACCATGAAAAACCGGGGCCAGGCCCCGGTTGTCATCCAGCGTGAGGACCGCCTCAGGCGACCGTGGGCGCCGGGTCCGTCGCGACGGCTGGTGTGCCGCCGCTAGGCGGGTTGCTGCCACCCACGGACGGGTTGCGGGGCACCCAGTCTTTGGGCGCGCGCGGCTCACGGCCGGCCATGATGTCGTCGAGCTGTTCGACGTCAATCGTTTCCCACTCCATCAGGGCCTTGGCCATGGTGTGCATCTTGTCCTGGTTCTCCTCAATGAGCTTGCGGGCCAGGCCGTACTGCATGTCGATGATGCGGCGGACTTCCGAGTCCACCTTTTGCATGGTCTGTTCGCTCATGTTGGTGGTCTTGGTGACCGAGCGCCCAAGGAACACTTCACCTTCGTTTTCGGCGTAAACCATGGGACCAAGGGCCTCGGTCATGCCGTAGCGCGTCACCATGTCGCGGGCGATCGACGTAGCGCGCTCAAAGTCGTTGCTGGCGCCGGTGGTCATCTGGTTCATGAACACTTCTTCGGCAATGCGTCCACCAAACAGCATGCTGATCTGGCTGAGCATGTACTCGCGGTCGTAGCTGTAACGGTCTTGTGCCGGCAGGCTCATGGTCACGCCAAGGGCGCGGCCACGCGGAATGATGGTGACCTTGTGCACCGGGTCGCACTTGGGCAGCAATTTGCCCAGCAGCGCGTGGCCGGACTCGTGGTAGGCGGTGTTACGGCGCTCTTCTTCGGGCATGACCATGCTTTTACGCTCTGGGCCCATCAGGATCTTGTCTTTGGCTTTCTCGAAGTCCTGCATCTCGACCACGCGGGCACTGCGGCGCGCAGCCATCAGGGCGGCT
>JBIKHR010000104.1:0-8499 GCA_044362035.1 Polaromonas sp.
CCAGCCCTTGCCACTTCAACAAGCGCAGTTGAAAATCCGCGGCCACGCCATTGAGGCGCGCATCTGCGCTGAAAATCCGGACAATCAATTTTTGCCCGCCACCGGCACGCTGCGGGTGTACCGCCAGCCGGCCTGCACGCGCTTCGAGCGCGCGGACGGCGGTGTGCGGATTGACGACGGCGTGCGTCAGGGCGATGCCATATCGCCCTATTACGACTCGATGGTGGCCAAGCTGATCGTGCACGGCGACACGCGCGAAGAGGCGCTGGCACGCATGGACCAGGCGCTCAGCGAGTTCCATATCGTCGGTCTGCAAACCAATGTGCAGTTTTTGCGGCACGTGGTGACCAGCGATTCCTTCTCCAAGGCCGATCTGGACACCGCTCTGATTCAACGTGAAGCTGCGGTGCTGTTCGAGCAGGAAAAAATCGGCCAGCCGCTGGCCATTGCCGCAGCAGTCGCGCTCACGCTGCAGGAAGAGCAGGCCCTGGCGACGGCCGACCCTTTCAGCCGGCGTGACGGCTGGCGTTCACACGGGCCGGTCTGCCGGTCTTTTCAATTTGAGTTCCATGGCCAGCCGCAGATGGCGCAGCTCTGGCATCAGCATGACGGCAGCCTGCAACTGGCGCTTAGCGGGCAGCGCCTGAGCCTGCACATCGAGCCCACAGTGGCCGGTTTTCTGATCGCGCTGGACGGCCAGCGGGCCCGCCTGCAGGTCTACCGGCTGGGCGAGCAGGTGCACGTGTTTGGCGCGGGCGGTGCGACGCAAATCACCGTGATCGACCTGCTGGCGCATGCCGGCGTGGCGCAGCACGAGGCGGGCCGGCTGACGGCGCCCATGCCGGGCAAGGTGGTGTCTTTTGCAGTGCAGGCCGGCGACAAGGTCAGCCGGGGCCAAGCGCTGGCCGTCATGGAAGCCATGAAGATGGAGCACACGATTGCCGCGCCGGCCGACGGCGTTGTGGCTGAGATTCTCTTCGCGCCGGGCGACCAGGTGCAAGAGGGCGCCGAGTTGCTGACTTTGACGGTTTGAATCTTTCGGCGGCTTGTTACTTATGCCAAACATAAAGATTGCAGTCTGCTGTACCGACACGCGGGTTGAGCCGTGGCTGGCCGGTTTGAGGCTCGCACTGCCAGGCGCAAACATCTTCTTGGTCGATCCTGAAGCCAGCAGCTTTGAGCACCTTGAGCAGGCTGACTATGCGGTGGTCTGGGCGCCACCGCAGGGCTTTATCAACAGCCAGCGTTCGCTCAAGGCGATCTTCAATATTGGCGCCGGCGTTGATGCGCTGATGAAGCTGCGCTTGCCTGCCGGCGTGCCGGTGGTGCGGCTGGACGATGCCGGCATGGCAGTGCAAATGGCCGAATATGTCTGCCACGCGGTGATCCGGCATTTTCGTGAACTGGACGTTTACGAAGCCGAAGCAGCACAAGGCCGCTGGGCCTACCGAAAGCCGCGCCGCCGCGCCGACTTCACGGTGGGCATCATGGGCATGGGCGTGCTGGGCGCGCGTGTCAGCCAGGCGCTGGCGCAGTTTGATTTTCCGGTGCTGGGCTGGAGCCGCGCGCCCCGGCAAATCGAGGGCGTGCAATGTTTTTCCGGTGAGGCCGGCTTCGCTGATTTTTTGGCTGCGACGCAAGTGCTGGTGTGCCTGCTGCCGCTGACGCCCCAGACCGAAGGCATCATGCGCCTCGAGACCCTGCGCCAATTGAAACCGGGCGCTTATGTCATCAATGTGGCGCGTGGCGGCCATCTGGTGGACGAAGACCTGCTGACCCTGATCAACAGCGGCCACCTGGCGGGCGCCACGCTCGACGTGTTTCGCACCGAGCCGCTGCCGGCCGGACATGCTTTCTGGCAGCACCCGAAAATCACCATCACCCCGCACACGTCGGCGCGTACGCTGCGCGACGAGAGCATTGCGCAGATTGCCGGCAAGTTGGCGGCGCTTGCAAAAGGTCAGGCGCTTGCCAGTCTGGCCGGCGTGGTCAATCCTGATCAGGGATACTGACGCCATGAAACTCCCCTCCCGCGTCAAGCTCATCGATGTCGGCCCGCGTGACGGCCTGCAAAATGAAAAATCCCCGGTGCCCGCCGGCGTCAAGATCGAGCTGGTGCATCGTCTGCAGGCCGCCGGCCTGAAAGAGATCGAAGTCACCAGTTACGTCAGCCCCAAGTGGGTGCCGCAAATGGCCGACAACGCGCAAGTCATGGCCGGCATCACGCGTCAGCCTGGCGTGCGCTATTCGGTGCTGACGCCCAACAAGCAAGGGCTGGACGCCGCACTGGCGGCACCGCGTGAACTGTGGCCCGACGAGATCGTGGTCTTTGCCGCGGCCAGCGAAGCCTTCAGCCAGCGCAACATCAACTGCTCGATCGCCGACAGCATTGAGCGCTTTGCGCCCGTGGTGGCGGCAGCGCTCGCGGCGGGCATCGCTGTGCGCGGCGCCATGAGCTGCACGGTGGGCTGCCCCTACGAAGGCGAGGTTGCGCCCGGGCGCGTGGCGCACCTGGCCGGCCTCATGAAAGGCATCGGTGTGCAGCGCGTGGACGTGGCCGACACCATTGGCGTGGGCACGCCGATCAAAGTGCGAAAAGCCATGGAAGCCACGCTGCAACACTTTGATGTGGCCGACATCTCGGGTCATTTTCATGACACCTACGGGCAGGCCCTGGCCAACACATTGGCAGCGCTGGACATGGGTGTCTGGAACTTTCAGTCCTCCGTGGCCGGCCTGGGCGGCTGCCCTTATGCCAAAGGCGCCACCGGCAACGTGGCCACCGAAGACGTGGTCTACATGCTGCACGGCATGGGCATAGACACCGGCATTGACCTTGATTTGCTGGTCGATGCCGGCAAGTTCATCAGCGACTTTCTGGGTCGCCCGTCCGGCTCGCGCGTTGCCACCGCGCTCCTTAGTAAGCGAGCGCTCTGACATGTGTGGTTCCGAATTACAGGCCTTGCCCGATGGCGTTCAACGGGTCGCGGCTTTTTTGCAGCTGCGCGGCCACGCGCATTTGCCCCTCATGCTGGACGACGCGGCGCGCACGGCGCAGCAGGCGGCTGACGGCCTGGGCGTGCTGCCGGGGCAGATTGCCAAGAGCATCGTTTTCAGGCGCAAGTCTGACGACATGGCCGTGATGGTGGTGACCTCGGGTGACCAGCGCGTGGACGAGAAAAAACTCGAAGCCCTGGTCTGCGCCGACGGCAAGCGCCTGGGCCGCGCTGACGCGGCTTTCGTCAAGGCCAGAACGGGTTTCAGCATTGGCGGCGTGTCGCCGCTGGCGCATGCCGGCGAAGTGCTGCTGGTGCTGGACCAAAGCCTGCAGCGTTTTGACATGGTGTGGGCCGCAGCCGGGCATCCGAACGCAGTGTTTCAACTCAGCCCGCAGGCCCTGGCGCAGCTGACGGCCGCGCCCTGGGTCGATGTCGCCGCGACTGCCATTGAACCATTGGCGCCCGCCGTGCCCGACGAGGCGCCCAGCCCGCGCCAGGCCGCCATTGACCATCTGCGCGCCTGCGCGGCCAACATCGCCGCCACAGGCGAGGTGCCATCGCCTTGCATCTCGGTGTGCCAGATCAATGCTGCTACCGGCAGCTGCGAGGGTTGCTTCAGAACGCTGGACGAAATCGCCGGCTGGAGCGTGGCCACGCCCGAGGCCAAGCGCAGCGTCTGGCGCGCCATTGCCCAGCGCCTGCCGACCACGCCCTGACCGAAAGCCCTGCATGCCCCAGCTCAAGCACATTACTTTTTATCTGGACTTCATCTCGCCCTACGCCTACCTGGCCTTTGAGAAATTGCCAGAAGCCCTGATGGGCCTGAGCTACAGCGTGGACTACCAGCCCGTGCTGTTTGCCGGCATGCTGCAGCACCACGGGCAACTCGGCCCGGCTGAAATTCCGGGCAAGCGTGACTGGACTTACCGCCAGGTGCAATGGCTGGCCGGGCAGCAGGGCACGCCTCTGCAGATGCCGGCGGCGCATCCCTTCAACCCTTTGAGCCTGCTGCGTCTGGCCCTGGCTTGCGATGCGGCGGGCCAGCCCAACCGCTATGTGTGCGAAACGATTTTTCGCCACGTCTGGGTGGGCGGCGCAGAAGCCGCTGACCCCGCGCGCCTGGCGGCGTTGCGCGCGCAACTCGCACCGGTGCAAGCGCCGGACGCCGAGGCGGTGAAAACGCAACTCAAGACCAACACCCGCCAGGCCATTGAGCGCGGCGTCTTTGGTGTGCCCGCCATGGTGGTGGACGACAAGGTTTTCTGGGGCCTGGATGCGCTGCCCATGCTGCGCGACTACCTGCTGGGCAGCCCCTGGTTTGCCGGTGCCGACTGGGATGCTGCGGCCAAAGTGCCGGTCGGCATAGCGCGGCCGCCGGCCGGCCCGCGCTCAACCTGAACGGGCCATCCAGCGATGCCCGGCAGCCAGCCGTTGCACGTCACGCCAATCATTGCATTGGGCGGCCACCCTGGGCCAGATGCGTTGTAAAAGCTCGCACTCTGCAAGTGTGTCTGCCGCAGCCTGGTGTCGCACAGCGCATTCAATGCCAAAGTGTTTCATCCAGTCGTCCAGCGCGCGGGCACGCACCGAATCGAAAGTGACGGCGCACAGATGGTCAATGTCGAGCCACGGGTTGGGCAGGCTGGCACCCAGCGCCTGGCGCATGTGACGGTTGATCACTGTCTGGTCAAACGCCGCATGAAACGCCAGCAGCGGCGAGTTGCCGGCAAACTCGGCAAAGGCAGCCAGGGCCTGGGTTGGCGGCATGCCCGCGCGCTGCGCATGCACGCCGATACCATGCAGCAGAATGTTGTCCTTGCTGGAGCCGCTTTCCTGCCGCAGCACCACTTCAAAGCTGTCAGCCAGCGCGACCCGAAGCGTTTTGCGGGACCAGTCCACATGCAGCGCAATGGCGGCAATCGCCAGCAGGCGGTCTTGCTGTGCATTCAGGCCGCTGGTCTCGACATCCAGCATGACCCAGCGGTGTTCGTTGACGGCCAAACGTTCACGCCAGGGCGCTTGCCAGCGTACCAGCCAGCCAAGGTTCATCGCTGGTAGTCCAGTTGCATCCGCTGCTGCAGAAGCCGCGCCACACGGAAAGACTCGCGCAGGATGCGCTGGTCGATGTCGTTCAGGTCGGCGACGTGAATCCGGTTGGGCTCCTTGACCGCAGCGCCAGCGTCCAGCTGAACACGCAGACGCAGCATTTGCAGGAACTCGAAACCGCTGACCCATGCGCCGTACTCATTAGCGCCCAGTTGCATGGCTTGTCCGGCGGCTTCCAGCCGCTGGCGCGTGTTGGTGTGCGAAATGCCCAGCGCCAGGCTGTAAAGGCGTGCTGCATCGACGATGACCGCCGTGCCATTGAGCTTGAGGTCGATGCTGCCCATCTCGTCGGTATCGATGGCGCCGAGCCAGTTCAGCGCCACGCTGCGGGTCAATGCATTGAGCGCCATCTGCTTGAGAAAGCGCGGTGTGTTTCTTGCCTCCTGCATCACTTCCGCACGCAGACTTTCGGCCAGTCGGGCATCACCCGTCAGGCAGCGGAAGTCGAAGTAAATACTGGCGTTCAGCAGGTCCTGGGGTGAGCCCTGGGCGATCCAGTGCCCGAAGCGGGCCCGCCACTCGTCCAGTGTCAGGCAGCAGGCCGCTTCACCGGCCATGACACCGCCTCGGCACAACGGATAACCGCAGGCATCCAGGGCCAGGTTGACCTCATGCGCAAAGGCGCGGATCTTCACGCGCTCGGCCTCTGGCGTGTCGTTGGGCAGGATCAGCGCGTTGTCCTGGTCGGTGGCAATGGTTTGCTCATCGCGCCCCTCGGAACCCAGCGCCAGCCAGCAGAGCCGGTCCAGGGCGATGCCGTGCTCGCGGGATTTCAGTTGGAGAAGTTGTTCGGTCAGAACATCGTTGAGGTGGCTGATCATGGCCGTCAACTGACGCGCCTGCACCCCTTGGCCGAGCAGGCTGCGCGCCAGCCGGCGAATGCCTTCTGCGGCACGCTGCAGCGCCACCATGTCGGTGGCAGCGCGCAGGGAAGTGCTGACATTTTTCAGGCTTTGTTTTTGCATCGCGAACAAATCGCGCTCAGAAACCATCCCGACGGCCACGCTATTGCGCGTCACCGGCACATGCCGCATGCCATGACGCGACATCAGCAGAGCGGCGTCTTGAGCCGTGTGCTCGGTGCTCAGTGACAGCACCGGTTGAACCATGACTTCGGATATTGGTGTGCTCAGCGGCAGCTGTGCCAGCGTGATCTTGCCCAGAATATCGAAGCGCGTGAGGATACCGACCGGTTGCCCGGCCGGGTCGGTCACCAGCATGGAGCCGATGCGTTGCTGGTGCATGGTCTGCAGGGCTTCGTGCAAGGGCGTTTGGGGTGCGCAGCTGACGGGCGCTTTGCCCAGCATCTCGCCCAGCGGCTTTTCCAGTGACTGTTCATTCATTGCGTGGGCGGCATAAGCGCCCAGCAGGGCTTTTTGAGACAGCGCCAAAAACTGGTTGGAGCGCTGCGTCAGAAAATCCGCAAACACCGGACTCTTTCTGGCCAGGGTGTGCATGGCCGCCACCGGCAGCAAGAGCACAAAGGTGTCGGCGGTGGCGCGGTACGTGGCCGTCACTGCCCGTGCTGCCATGGCTGCGCTGAGCGGAAACAGGTCGCCGGCCTGGTAGGCAAAGGCGCCACCCATCTGTTCGGCCAGTCCGCGTGTCCCGGTGACAGCGCCACGGCGTATGTAAATGAGTTGTTTGACTTCGCCTTGGGCCGGTTCGATCAGCGTCTCGTCGGGCGCGAAATACTGCTGGCTGGCTTGCGACAGGAAATAGTCCAGATCGGCCGCAGCCATCTGGGCAAAAGGCGCATGCCTTGCAAGTTCCTGGCGAAGGTTGTCAAGCAGGCTGCCGGAGGGCCTGAGTGATGAACCAGATCCGGCGCTGGTTGGCCTGCCGCGATCCTCGTCGGTGGATGTCGTCATGGGGTGTAAGGGGTCAGTTTAGCCTTGGCCGGCCGGGCCTGACAGCTCATCTTGCGAGGGCGACCTGGTCTTTTCAACGACTGGTATTTACCCTTGCTAAGGTCGGGTCACAGGCTAAATATTGCAATGTGAAAAAATATAAAAGGGTTAACCCGCATCTTGAAAGGTGGCGATGCAGGGTTGTCAGTGTGTGGTCAGGGACGGTGAACACAGTGCGACCATTGAAATTCCTTTTGGAAGTTTTTGGGTATCTATGCTGCTGGCCGTGGTGATTTTGAAAAGTCTGATCGAGTTGTCCCTGATGTTCATCGTCGGGCGCTTTTTGCTGGGCCTGCTGGCAGGCGCCAAGCGGCAGACCAATGTGTTTTGGCAGCTTCTCGATGTGGCGGCCAAGCCGGCGCTCTGGCTCACCCGTCGCATCAGCCCCAAACTGATTCTGGACCAGCACATACCTCTGGCCGCTGCCAGCTGGCTCATCATTGCCTGGGTGTTGGTGGTCATGGCCAAGGTTGACATGTGTCTTCAGGCCGGAGGCGCAGCATGCCAGTAGAAACCCAAATCATGCCTTCAACGGCCCCCGGCATGAGCCGGCTCGATCTCTTTTTGCAGCACTGGCGCGCCAAAATACTGCTGTTTATCGGCCTGCGACCCCTGGCCAGAAACGTCTTTCTGGCCATTTTGGAAAAGTCGCCCCATGATTTGTTGGCCCTCAACAGCATGGCCTATGACGCTATGCAAGCCGGCGACCCGGCTCAGGCGCTGAACTATTTCGACAGGGTGCTGGCGCTTTCGCCAGACAAGTCGAATGCACATTTCAACCATGCTTTTGTCAGTGAAGAACTCGGTCGGCTGGAAGAAGCCGAGCGGGGGTTTCGCGCTGCCATCGCGATTGAGGAAAAAATGGACCGGGCCTGGTATGGCCTCGGTTTGGTGCTCATACGCCAGGGCCGCCTTGAAGACGCGCTTACAGCGCTGCAGCGCAATACCCAACTTCAACCCATGAGTCCGTTTGGCTGGTACCAGTTGGCCAGAGTGCATGTGGACCTGAAGCAGCCCAACGAAGCTCTGAAAGTGATTCGTCACCTGAAGGGCTTTGAGCCCAAGGTCGCAGCCCAGTTGGAGCGAGAAACCGGCCTGAAGGTCGGCAATTTGATTTGAGATGTGTTTAACCTAAAACAGGAGACGAGCTATGCAACTATCGGCGAGGCACCAGGAGTACTGGAGCAAAAATCTGCGAATCACGGCTTTTTTATTAAGCATTTGGTTCTTTGTGACATTTGTGGTGGTTTTCTTTGCGCGTGAACTCACCTTTAACTTTTTTGGCTGGCCGTTTTCTTTCTGGGTCGCAGCCCAGGGAGCGCTGGTGGTGTACTGCCTGATCATCTGGTACTACGCCCGCTACATGAACAAGCTTGACATCGAATACGGTGTTTCAGAAGGAGAAGAATAATGGGTATGTTTGGCGGTGAAAACCAGTCGCAAAGCGACTTTAAAAAGGGCCTGAACAAGGTCTACACCTGGTA
>JBIKHR010000380.1:0-2503 GCA_044362035.1 Polaromonas sp.
TGGTCGCCAAGTCGCGCGAGTTGGCGCAGCGCCTGGGCTTTGCGCGCATGTCTTTTTTGAACCTGTCGGTGCAAGAAGCTACGGCCTCTGCTGAGTTGCCGCCGGTGGTGGACATCATCACCGCCTTGCACGCCTGTGACACCGCCACCGACGATGCGATTGCATTCGGGTTGGCGCGCCAGGCCAGTCACATGGTGCTGGTGCCCTGCTGCCAGGCTGAAGTGGCCAGCGTGCTGAAAAAAAGCAAGGCCCTGTCACTGGCCCGCACGCCGCTGGCCGAACTGTGGCGCCACCCGCTGCACACGCGCGAGTTCGGCAGCCAGATCACCAACGTGCTGCGCTGCCTGCAACTCGAAGCCTACGGCTACGACGTGACCGTGACCGAATTGGTGGGCTGGGAACACTCGATGAAAAACGAACTCATCATCGCCAGCCGGCCCGCGCAGCCGCGCCTGGCGGCCATCGCTGCGGCGCGCGAGCGGCTGACGCAGGTGCTCAGCGAGTTGGGGTTGGGCGAGCTGTCGGCGCGCTTTGGCGTAGCTTGAAGGGGATGGATAAATCAAAAAATGTCACTTTGCGTAAGCTGATGAAGCCATTAAAGTAGCCGCCACGCCCCTTGCGCACTTCCCCTTTTGGAGACACCGATGAAAGCCGACACCGACCAAACCGTCCTGGCCCCGCGCGACTGGGCCAGCCAACCCGCCCACATTGATCCGCGTTACAAGTCCACCGTGCTGCGCGGCCCCAAGCACGCGCTGGTGCCCATGAAGCACGCGCTGGCCGAGCGCAATGCACCGGTTTACAGCGCCGTACAGATGGGCGAGTTCGATAATGACATGACCAAAAACGCCGTGATGAACGGCGAGCCGCTGGGCGAGCGCATCATCGTCACCGGCCGCGTGATGGACGAAGACGGCCGCCCCGTCAAAAACACGCTGGTCGAAGTCTGGCAGGCCAACGCCGCCGGCCGCTATGTGCACAAGGTGGACCAGCATGACGCGCCGCTGGACCCGAACTTTCTGGGTGCTGGCCGCTGCCTCACCGACAACGAAGGCCACTACACATTCAAAACAATCAAGCCCGGCGCTTACCCCTGGGGCAACCATCCCAACGCCTGGCGGCCCAACCACATTCACTTCTCGCTGTTTGGCGACTACTTCGCCAGCCGCCTGGTGACGCAGATGTATTTCCCCGGCGACCCGCTGCTGCAATACGACCCCATGTACATGGGCGCGCCCGAGCACCTGCGTGACACCATGGTCTCCAAATTCAGCCTTGACGTGACCCAGCCGGACTACGCGCTGGGCTACGTGTTTGACATCGTGCTGCGCGGCGCCAAAGCCACGCGTTTTGAGTAAAGCCCAGGCCATGACACAACGCAAGCAAACCCCCTCGCAAACCGTCGGCCCTTACTTTGCGTACGGCCTGGCGCCCACGCAATACGGCTACGACTTCAAGAGCCTGTTCACCCCCGTGCTGGCCCAGCCCCATGCCGAAGGCGAACACATCCGCATCACCGGCCGCGTGTTGGACGGTGCGGGCAACCCGGTCAGCGACGCCCTGATCGAGATCAACCAGCCCGACGCCAGCGGCCAGATCATCACCAGCGTGGAAGAAGCGCAAAGCAAAGGCTTCGCCGGCTTCGGCCGTTGCGGCACCGGCACGCTGGCCGGCAACTACTTCAGTTTTGACACCGTCAAGCCCGGCGCCCGTGGCGAAGGCCAGGCCCCTTTCATCGACGTCTGCGTGACCATGCGCGGCCTCTTGCTGCACACCTTCTCGCGCATCTACTTTTCAGACGAAGCGGCAGCCAATGCCCAAGACGAGGTGCTGACCAGCGTGCCCGCCGTGCGCCGCACCACCCTGGTGGCGGTGCGCGAAAACACCAACGCCGGGCCGGTCTATCGCTTTGATGTTCGCATGCAAGACAGCGCAGACGGCAAAGAGACGGTGTTTTTCGATCTCTGATCGTTGAGTGGGAACCGTTTGGTCCGATGCAAAACTTAGCGCTTCGTCGCTTCGATGAGTTCTGAAACGCTGGAGGCGATGTCGGGCCATTGCAGAATCGTCGAATGGCTTAGCCCCGGGATTTCTACAAAGCGTGCCTTGGCGCTTTTTTCGTTGGCTGCATCTACCCAGCGCCTGGCGAAGGTGGGCAGGGTGTTTTCATCCTGCGTGCCAGTTACGGCTAAAACGGGCGTGCCTGCTGGAATGCCTGCGACGAATGCGAGCGGGTTCAGACTGCGCGGCCATCCCCCCGTTGCGCCCCGCTGTGCATTGCGGTGATCACGCCATGGGGGAACGTCGCATGGACATCCCAAAAGCAAAGCAGCATCAGCTACGCCGGGATGCTTGCCCAAAACGATGGACGATGTGGCCGCGCCACCGGAATGACCGAGCAGAATGAGCTTTTCGGATTTGTAGCTCTCTTGCAAGGTCCGCAAGGCGCCCGCCACGCGTTCCATGTTCTGAGCGGTGTAGTCGTCGTCTCTGGGGTTGGCCC
>JBIKHR010000381.1:0-2502 GCA_044362035.1 Polaromonas sp.
TTCAGCCGCCGTGCGCGAAGAGGGTGAGGCCGACTACCGTTGCACAGGCGGGCTGTTTTGCAGCGCGCAGCGCAAAGAGGCCATCCTGCATTACGCGCACCGGCGGGCTGTCGAGGTCGATGGCCTGGGTGACAAGCTGGTCGAGCTGCTGGTGGACGCCAACATCATCCGCACCTTGCCCGATCTGTATCGACTGGGTCTGACCTCACTGGCCGGGCTGGAGCGCATGGCCGACAAGTCGGCCAACAACCTGCTTGAAGCAATTGAACAATCCAAGCAGACCACGCTGGCGCGTTTTATCTTTGGCCTGGGCATCCGGCATGTGGGTGAAGCCACGGCCAAGGCCCTGGCCCGGCATTTCGGCCAGCTCAACGCCATCATGGCGGCCAGCCCCGAGCAGCTGCTGGAGGTGGATGACGTGGGGCCGGTGGTGGCGCAAAGCATACGTACGTTTTTTGACCAGCCGCACAACCGCGAAGTGGTCGAGCAACTGCGCGCCTGCGGCGTCACCTGGACCGAGGGTGAACCCGCCGAGCGCGCGCCCCAGCCGCTGGCCGGGCTGACCCTGGTGATCACCGGGACACTGCCCACGCTGGGCCGCGACGAGGCCAAAGACAAGGTGGAAGCCGCAGGCGGCAAGGTGGCCGGCTCGGTCAGCAAGAAGACCGACTACGTGGTGGCCGGCACCGAGGCGGGCAGCAAGCTGACCAAGGCGCTGGAACTGGGCGTCAAGGTGATTGACGAAAACCAATTGATGGAGTTGCTCAATGGCGGTGCATGAGATTTTGAAGATGGGCGATGAGCGCCTGCTGCGCGTGGCCCAGCCCGTCACCGACTTTGACACCGACGCGTTGCACCTGCTGGTGGCCGACATGTTCGAGACCATGCTGGCCGTGAGTGGTGCTGGCTTGGCCGCGCCGCAAATTGGCGTGGACCTGCAACTGGTGATTTTCGGTACCGATGCTGTCAACCCGCGTTACCCGGATGCGCCGCTGGTGCCGCGCACGGTCTTGCTCAACCCAGTGATCACGCCGATCGGCAATGAGGAAGAAGAGGGCTGGGAAGGTTGTTTGTCGGTGCCCGGTCTGCGCGGCGTGGTGCCGCGCTGGGCGCGTATCCGCTACACCGGCTTTGACCCGTACGGCGACCCGATTGACCGCACGGTGGACGGTTTTCATGCGCGGGTGGTGCAGCACGAGTGCGACCACCTGATCGGCAAGCTGTACCCGATGCGGGTGCGGGATTTCAGCAAGTTCGGTTACACCGAAGTGCTGTTTCCCGGGCTCGACGCGGCCGCGGACGACTGAAGCGAAAACGCACTTCAGGCTTCGAGGGCCTCGAGCAGTTCGGTTTCAATCGCGATCTGCGCCTTGTTTTGCTGCAGTTCCGGCCCATCGATCAAAAAGGTGTCTTCGACCCGCTCGCCCAGCGTGGTGACTTTGGCCAGTTGCAGGTTGATGCGGTGGCGGGCCAGCACGCGGGCAATCGAGTAAAGCAGGCCGACACGGTCACTGGCGGACACGCTGAGCAACCAGCGCTGGGCTTTTTCGTCGGGCCGCAAGTCCACACGCGGCCTGATCGGAAAGCTCTTGACGCGCCTGGACACGCGGCCCTTGCCCGGGGGCGGCAGCGGCCCGGCGGTCTCGATGGTGCGTATCAGCTCTGACTCGACCATGGCAGCGAGTTCGCGGTAGTGCTCACCCAACGTGGGGCTGATCACCTGAAAGGTGTCGAGCGCGTAGCCGTTGTTGGCGGTGTGAATTTTGGCATCCAGAATGCTGAAGCCGGCTGCGTCAAAGTAGCCGCAGATGCGCGCAAACAGATCAGGCGCATCGGGCGTGTAAACCAGCACCTGCATGCCTTCGCCGGCCGATGATCGGCGGGCGCGCACCACCGACTTGTCGGTGCCGACATGGCGCGACAACTGGCGGGCGTGCCAGGCCAGGTCCGCAGCCTCGTGGCGCATGAAGTAACTCACATCCAGCGTGGCCCATAGCGTCTTTTGCGATTCAAAGGGCTCGGCGTGCAGCGCCAGAATGGTCAGCGCGTCGCGCTTGCGCGACTCCACCTCGGCCTGCGGGTCGGGCGCACGCCCGCCGAGCACGCGCAGGGTGTAGCGGTACAGGTCTTCGAGCAGTTTGCCTTTCCAGGCGTTCCAGACCTTCGGGCTGGTGCCGCGGATGTCGGCGACGGTCAGCAAGTACAAAGCGGTGAGGTAGCGCTCGTTGCCGACCCGGCGCGCAAAAGCGCCAATCACCTCGGGGTCGCTCAGATCTTCTTTTTGCGCGATGCGGCTCATGCTCAGGTGCTCGCGCACCAGAAACTCAATGAGTTGCGCGTCTTCGGTGGCAATGCCGTGCTGGCGGCAAAACAAGCGCACGTCCTTGCACCCCAGCTCTGAATGGTCGCCGCCACGGCCCTTGGCAATGTCGTGAAACAGCGCCGCGATGTAAAGAATCCAAGGCTTGTCCCAGCCGGCCGCCAGTTGAGAGCACATCGGAT
>JBIKHR010000105.1:0-8421 GCA_044362035.1 Polaromonas sp.
GTAATGGCTGACGGCATCCAGCGGCATGCGCCAGAGCTCCCAGCCGCGTGAGCGCAAGCGCGCAGCCAGGTCAAACTCCTCGTAGCTGTGCAGGTTACGGTTGGAAAAGTAAGCCACATCCTCGATCGCCTGACGCCGGTACACGCCGCCGCCATCGAGCCGGCCGGTAGGGCCTGGCTGGCCCTGCGCCCATTTGTCCTTGCGTGTCTGGTATTCGGGGTTGTCCAGGTTCATCTCCAGCACCCGCCCGCCCACGCCGGCAATCGCCGGATGCGAGCGCAAGAATTCAATGGCCAGCGGCAAAAAACCATCCAGCAACTGCATGTCGCCATCCACCAGGTAAATGAACTCCCCGCGCGCATGCTGGTAGCCCAACTGCGGGCCAATGCCGCAGCAACGCTCATGCGGGTGTGTCAGCTGAACAATGCGCACCGGGTAGCCACGGGCAATTTCGACGGTACGGTCGCTCGAGCAGGCGTCGGCCAGAATGACCTCGCCCCCCACGGTTTTGAGCGCACGCAAGGCGCTTTGCAGCGTGGTGGCAATGCCTTTCTCCTCATTCAGCGCCTTGATGATGATGGACACCGCGCAGGGCGTTTGGGTCGCTGCAAGAGGCGGCATCAGCGTGTCGCCAGGCTGAAAATTTTCACGTTTCATAAAGGCACCGTGCGTGTTTCCGGGGTTTCAAAATGGGGGGAGGGACTGGCGCGGTTGACTCGCCATTGCTGCCAGCGGGTGACCCAGCGCGCTGGAAACAGAAGCGCCATGGCCAGGGTCAGCCACCAGCGTTTGCTGGTCATGGCATCACGACCACGCTGTAGCCAAAGCAGGGCCTCAAGGCGTTGGCCCGCAGCAATCGCCAGCCGGGCCAGCGAGACCTGTTGCTGCGCCACCAGTTGCAAGGCAGAGCGGCTTTGTTGTGGCGTCATTTGTCCGGACAGCGCGCGTTGGCGCATGCGCTGCATGAAGGGTGGCATGCACACCGGCCTGGGCTGTGCGCTCAGGCTGCCTGGCAACTCCACGCGGTACGCCGCCAGGGGTGAACGAACCAGGGCCAGCGGCGATTTTTCTGCCAGCCTGAACCACAGGTCCAGATCTTCACCCACAGACTCGCCTACCGGAAAGCAGGGTTGCATGGCCAGCAGCGTGCTTCGCCGCACGGCCACTGAACTGCAGCAAAAGGTCGGTCCGTGAATCCAGCGCAGCGGCAGATCGGTGATGCGTTCGACATCAGGCTTGCCGGCCGGCAGTTGCCAGCGCGGCGGCCAGTGGGTGCCGGTGTGCGGACAACGCAGGAAATCTGTCGCCACGATTGGCGCCTGGGGGCAGCACTTTTGCGCATGTGTGAGTCCGGCCAGAAATTCGGGGTGTAACCAGTCGTCGGCATCAAGAAAAACCACCCAGTCGCCCCGCGCTTCACCGATGCCGCGGTTGCGTGCTGCCGAGACGCCGGCATTGGCCTGACGGATCAGGCGCAGCCGGCTGTCGACAACGTCCGCGGCCAACTGGTCGCCACCATCGGTTGAGCCGTCGTCCACCACGACGATTTCAAAATCCTGACAGCTTTGCGCCAGCACCGAAGCCAGCGTGCAGCCGATGAATGGCGCCTTGTTGTAGAGGGGAATCAGGACGGTGAATTTCATGGCCGGGCGTGAGCGCCTGCGCGCCAACTGGAGGCCGGACGGGGTGCGGCCCGGGGTGTTTTGGCGTGCGCCTGCCGGGTGGCTGATGCCAGCACCATCAGCAGCAGCACATGAATGATGAGGTCCGGGCTGTAACCGAACATCAGCAGCGGCACTTCACTGATGGAGCGCAACAGCAAAGCCAGGAAAAGCCCCAGCGACAAACCCTGTGTGGCCCGGGCAAAACGCAGAGACATGGTCAGCAACACCGCTGCATAAAGCGTCAGGCCTGCGGCGCCCACCGTGCCGGCGCGCGAGAGCGTGTCCATGAACTGGTTGTGCGCATGGGTGGCATTGGCCATACCGATGCTGGTGCGAAAGCGTTCGTCCCAGATGCCCGGACCATAACCGAACACCGGGTTGCGTGCCCATTCTTCCCAGGCGATGGCCCAGATGCGGTCACGTCCGGTGAGCGAGGTCAGTTGCACGCCCTCCGGCGTATTGATGAAGCGCTCCAACTGAGGGCCTACATCGGCAAACATCAGCACACCCGCCAAAATCAGCACGGCAAGCAGGATGCCCGCCAGGACCAGTTGAGCCGGGCCGGGCTGCATCGGGTTGACCATGCGGCGCCACCAGGCGGGTCCGTGCCGTACCCACAACATCACGCCGGTGCACAGTAAAAAAGCCAGCCAGGCGGTTTTGGACTGGGCCATGAAGAGCGTGAGCAGGCCGATCGTCCAGGCCAGCCGGTTCAGCCAGCGCCGCTCATAGGGACGTGCCAGCAGGCAAAGTAAACCCAGTTGCGCCAGCAAACCCAGGCTGACGGCATGCGGCGCCAGCCCGGCCAGCCGGGGCAGGCCCGGCAACCAGCCCTGCATATAGAACAGGTCCATCACCTGGCTGGCGTTGAAGGGGATTATCAAAAAGCCCAGCGTCATGAAAACCAGCACCGCATCACGCACCGCCCGCAACGACTGGTCGCGCTCCAGCGCGCTGGCAATGGCCGCCGCCAGCCCGATGACCAGCGCATAGGCGTAGTCATGCGAGAGCTTGGGGTGGGCGCCAAACAGCGCGGGCGAGGCCACTGTGCTGAGCCAGAAAACGATGAAGGCCAAGAGCATCAGCGGAGCGGCCTGCGATGCTTTGCGCAACATCCAGTGCGTGACGATTCTTTCGGCGCACACCACCAGAATCAGCACCGACACCACCGGGTAAAGCAGCGTCAGCAGCGGGTGGCGAAGATTGGGCAGGGCGGCCGCTGCGGCCAATTGCGCGCTGGTGCTCATATCGCGGCCCGACAGCAGGCTGCCGGCGGCAACTGTGAGCAGCATGGCGTAAAAAATCAGGTGCACATAACCGTGCTCGCGCCGCGATGTCACCTGTACCGCACCGGCCAGCGCGAACGTGACGATCAGGGCGGTCAGTATGGCGGCGGCAACCAGGGGCAGGGTACTCAAAAGTGCGGACATTTTTTGCGGGGTTCCTTTTTTTTGGGTCTCAGCTACGCTGCTCGCCCAGCGCTTCAGCCCGGGGCGGGGCGCAGCGGTTGAGCACATTCGCCAGCTGCGGTAAAAACCGCAGCAGCATGTCGATGGTGGGTTCGCCCAGCAGGCGGGCGGGCCAGCAAGCCAGCGCTGCTGTCACACAGGTCAGGGACAGCAGGCCGCTGGCGGTCAGCGATGCCAGAGCGCTGTCAAAGCGGACAGTGGCGATGTGTCCCAGCCAAACGCCCACCGCGCACAAGCTGCCCAGCAGCAGGCCGCGGCCGGCATGCGGCAGCAGTGCACGCGGGTGCAATTGCAGCGCCCGCATGGCCGCCAAACCGATGACCAAGGCGCGCAACACCAGCAAGCCGGCGGTCACGCTGGCGGCCATGCGCAAGCCCTGCCCGGCCAGTGCGTAAAAACCCAGCGCACCCAGCGCCACCAGCGGCAGCTGCAAGGCAAACTCCTGGTGCTTGCGGCCGGTGTTCCATAGCACAGGTGTGGACAGACCCCAGATCACATAGGCCGGCATGCTCATGAACAAAATGCCCAGCACCCAGCCCGACTCGGCCCAGGCCGGCCCGTATAAGAGCCGCACCAGATCCGCAGACACCAGCGCCAAAAACACAAAAGCAGGCACACCCAGCACCAGCACCGTGGCAAGCATCTGCACATAGATACGGCCCAGCCTTTGCTGCTGGGTTTGCAGCTTGGCACCGGCCGCCATGAAAGCCGGCTGAAGTGCGCCCAGCAACAGCGTGTTGGGCAGGGTGGCCAGGTTGTAGGCCAGGTTGTACAGACCCAGCGCTTGCGTGTTGAGCAGGCGGCCAATCAGCACGCGGTCCATGTTGTTGAGCGCCCAGTTGACGACGTTGGTGGCAAACACCGCCCGCCCGGTGCTCAGCGCGGCAGGTGCGCCGCTGTACCAGAACAACGGCTTGATGGCATGCCGCTTGAGCGCATAGCTGGCCACGAGACACACGCCGGCCTGCACCAGCCAGGCGGCCACCAGCGAGGCTTCGGCCCGGCCCTGCAAGGCCATGGGCACGCCTACTGCCAGATAGCCCACTGCATAACTGCCCAGTTGAATCAGCCCGATGGCGCGAAAGTTCAGGTCTCGCTGCAACAGACTGTTGGCCGGCGCGGTGGCCGCCGTCAGCAGGCAGGCCAGCGACAGCCATTCAATGACCGCCTGCGCCCGGGGTTCACGGAAATAAGCCGCCAGCAGCGGGGCCAACAGGTAAACGCCCACGCTGGTCAGCAAGCCGACCATCAACTGCCAGGTCCAGGCAAAGCGGATGTCGCTATCGGCGACCGTAATGCGTTGCAGCAGGCTCCAGCTAAACCCAAAGCCCGACACAAAGCCGGCGAAGGTCAGCACCAGCAAACCAATGGCAAACACCCCGAAAACCTCGGGCCCCAGCGTGCGCGCCAGCAGCACCTGCGCGCCCAGTTGCAGCGTGAATCGGGCGAAAGTGGACATGGCGCTCCAGCGGATGGCCGTCACACCATGTCGACCCAGACCAGGCATGCTCAGGGGCTTCCAGTGCGGACATGCCGCAGGGCGATGGTGCCCATGAGGATCAGCGAGATCAGGGCCCGGTAGCTGACGCTCCGCAAGCCCTCTGGGGCCGGTTCAGTCTTGGCCGCTTTGGCCTGCGCATTAGCGGGTATGTTGGCGGCTGCGGCTGCGGCTGCGGGTGCCGGGGCCGGCTGCGCCTGCGGGCGGCTGACGGACACGTTCTTCGGCGCTGCGCTGGCGGGGCTTGGCTGGGCGGCGGCGCTGATTCCGCATGTCAGCAGCAGGGGGAGCAGAGCTCGAAACATGCACATTCCTTGTCAAGACGACCTCGCAGAACCCCTTCGGGCACTGCTGCTTACAAGTCTGCCTTGTCGTCTTCGGAATGCTGTCAGCGCGCGCCTACTGCGCGCGTGGGATGCGCCCCCGATGCGGGTTTACATGCCGCTGTAGTTTGGCCCGCCGCCGCCTTCAGGGGTGACCCAGACGATGTTTTGCGTCGGGTCCTTGATGTCGCAGGTCTTGCAGTGCACGCAGTTTTGCGCGTTGATCTGCAGGCGGTCACTGTCATCGGGGTTCTTCACATACTCGTAAACACCGGCCGGGCAGTAGCGGCTTTCGGGCCCAGCGAAGGTGGCCAGATTGATGTTCACGGGTACGCCGGCGTCTTTGAGCGTGAGGTGAGCGGGCTGGTTTTCTTCGTGGTTGGTGTTGCTGATGAACACGCTGGACAGCCTGTCAAAACTCAGCTTGCCGTCTGGCTTGGGGTAAATGATCTGCGGGCACTGGTCGGCCGGCAGCAGGCTTTGGTGGTCGGCCTTGGTACCGTGCAGCGTCCAGGGCGGAGAGCTCACACCGACCTTGGGCAAAAACCATTGCTCGATGCCGGTCATCAGCGTGCCCAGCAAATGGCCTTTCTTGAACCACAGCTTGAAGTTACGCGTCTGGTCGAGTTCTTTGTACAGCCAGCTGGCTTCAAAGGCGGCCGGGTAGGCGCTGAGCTCGTCATGCGCACGGCCGGCTTGCAGCGCCTCAAAGGCCGCGTCGGCCGCCAGCATGCCGCTCTTGATGGCGGCGTGGCTGCCCTTGATGCGCGCCGCGTTCAGGTAACCGGCATCGCAGCCGATCAGCGCGCCGCCCGGAAACACCGTCTTGGGCAGGGCCTGCGGCGTGCCGTTGTTGATGGCGCGCGCGCCATAGCCGATGCGCTTGCCGCCTTCGAGGTGGGCGCGGATTGCGGGGTGGGTTTTCCAGCGCTGCATTTCCTCGAAAGGGCTCATCCACGGGTTCTTGTAGTCCAGCCCGAGCACAAAGCCCAGCGTCACCTTGTTGCCCTCGAGGTGGTACAAAAAGCCGCCGCCAAAACTGCCGTCGTCAATCGGCCAGCCGCTGGTGTGTACCACCAGGCCGGGTTGGGCCTTGGCCGGGTTCACTTCCCACAGCTCCTTGACGCCGATGGCGTAAGTCTGCGGGTCTTTGCCGGCATTGAGCTGGTACTTGGCAATCAGTTGCTTGCCCAGATGGCCGCGTGCGCCTTCGGCAAACACGGTGTACTTGGCGTGCAGTTCCATGCCCAGCTGAAAGTTATCGGTCGGCTCGCCGTCCTTGCCAATGCCTAAATTACCGGTAGCCACGCCTTTTACCGAAGGTAAACCCCCGTTCGCGGAGCCGTCCTCGTTGTAAAGCACTTCAGCGGCCGCAAAGCCCGGAAATATTTCCACGCCCAGGCTCTCGGCATGGGCCGCCAGCCATTTGGTCACGTTGCTCAGAGACACGACATAGCAGCCGTCGTTGTGAAAATTGCGCGGCATCAGCCAGTCGGGTGTGCGCGTGCTGCCGCTTTCGCTGAGCACCAGCAAGTCGTCGCCGCTGACGGGCTGGCTCAAAGGGGCGCCGAGGTCTTTCCAGTTAGGAATCAGCTCGTTCATGGCGCGCGGGTCCATCACTGCGCCCGACAAAATATGTGCGCCCGGCTCTGAACCTTTCTCCAACACCACCACCGAGATCTCACTGCCTTTTTCAGCGGCCAATTGCTTCAGGCGAATCGCCGTGGCCAGGCCGCCGGGGCCACCGCCCACCACCACCACGTCGTACTCCATGGCCTCGCGGGGACCGAACTGGGCCAGGATGTCTTGCATGTTCATGGGAAAAAGGCTCCGTGATAATTGGGTTGTGCCAAAGACTCATTTTATTCTGTCGCCCGCGGGCACCCCCCGGCTTTGTTTTTTCATTCCCCAACCGGAGTCACCCATGGCCTGTGGCCTTGAATTTTGGGGTCGTCATTTGGCGGTCGCTGGCTTGGCCGCGGCATGCTGACCGGCGTGCTGGCCGGCCTGGGGGCTGGCGCCTTGTGGGGCCTGGTATTTGTCATGCCGCGCATGCTGGGGGGGTATTCGGGCGTAGACCTCACGGCGGGCCGTTTTGTGGCTTACGGTCTGCTGGCCGGGCTGATGATGGTGTCGGGCCTGAGCGTGCGCCGCTGGCCCGGCCTGACCCAGGCCGCAGTGGCTTTGGGCATGAGCGTGCTGGGGTTTTCCGGTTATTACCTGCTGCTGGTGCTGGCCATTCAGGACGCCGGTACCGAAGTGCCCACGCTGATCATCGGCACCATTCCGCTGTGGGTCATGCTGTTGGGCAAGCCTGCAGGCTTGCGCTGGCGCGCGCTGTGGCTTGGTTTGCTGCTCACCCTGGGGGGGCTGGCGCTCATGACCCACGCCAGTTATGGGGGTACCGGGGGACAGGGCGGGCATTTCATGCGCGGTGTCATGCTGGCTACAGCGGCCATGGTTTGCTGGACTTTGTTTGCGCTGTTGAACGCGGCCTGGCTCAAGCGCCACCCCGATGTGAGCGCCACCGAATGGGCCAATTGGCTGGGCATCGCTTCGGGCTTGACTGGGCTGCTGCTCTGGTGGGTGGCGGGCTCGGGTGTGCCGGCATTGGCAGCCCAGCCCGACCTGGGGCTTTTTGCCTTGCTGTGCCTGGGCACCGGCTTTGGTTCGGCCTGGCTGGCCACCATCTTGTGGAACATGGCCAGCCAACGACTGAGCGCCAGCCTGTGCGGCCAACTCATCGTCAGTGAAACCGTTTTTGCATTGCTGTACTCATTTGCCTGGGACGGTCAGTGGCCGAGCCTCGTTCAGTCAGCAGCCTGTGCGCTCTTCATTCTCGGCATCCTGGCATCCATCAAGGCGCATGCATGAAGCGCCCGCGCAAATAAGCCACGATCTTGTCCGAGTCATAAAGCCACTGGCTGGCACCGGCTTCATCGGTTATTTTCAGGCACGGTACTTTGGCCAAGCCGCCGCCAGCAACCAGCGCTGCGCGGTCGCTGCCTTCGGGTTGCGCGTCAATGTGCCGTATGTTCAGTGACAGCCGGCGCATCTCCTGGCGCACCTTCATGCAAAACGGGCAGGTCTTGTAGTGGTAAAGCGCCAGGCTTTGGCACTGCGCGTCTGCGCTTTGCTGCGCCTCGGGCGTGCGCAACACGCCGGTCGGCCGTTGCAGGCGTTCCTTGAGCAGCATGACCGGGCCCAGCGCGATGCGCAGGGTCTTGAAGAAGTAGCGTATAAAAATTTTCATGCGTGATGTTAAACGCAAGACCCAAGCGCGCCGCTTATTTGACTTTGGGCACCCGGCCCATCAGGTAAAACTCGGGGTTGGGTGCCATGCCGCTGAAGCTGGCCATGCGGTTGGACAGCCCAAAAAACGCCGTGATGGCCGCAATGTCCCAGGCGTCCTCGTCGTCAAAACCGTGCGCCTTGAGCGCCTCAAAGTCAGCGTCTTCAATCTCATG
>JBIKHR010000106.1:0-8392 GCA_044362035.1 Polaromonas sp.
AATATTCAGGCCTTTTTACAGATGGATATTCCGGGCACCAAGGTGGTCTGTGGTGTCGGGCCACTGGAAGCCTCGCTCAAGACCCGCTACCCCCACGTGCGCTGGCTGGGTTTGCTGGCGCGTGATGAATTGGCCAAGGTGTATGCGGCAGCTGACGTGTTTGTTTTTCCCAGCCGCTCAGAAACATTTGGTTTGGTGATGCTGGAAGCCATGGCCTGTGGCACGCCGGTAGCGGCTTATCCGGTGGACGGGCCACTGGAAGTGCTGAATACCACCGGGGGGCACCAGGGAGGCGTTCTGCATACAGACCTGAAAGAGGCATTTGCCAAGGCGCTGCTGGTGCCACGCGAAAAGGCGCGTGAACGCGCCCTGGCGTTCAGTTGGCGTGCGGCGGGGCAGTTGTTTCAGGACCACCTGGTGGCGGCCCGAAGTGTCAATGCGCGTTTTTAGCTTGAACCCGCGACAAGGGCAGCACGATTGCAAATACAGAGCCTTTGCCTATAGTGCTTTGAATGTTGATTTGCCCGCCGTGGCGTTGTGCCACATGCTTGACGATGGCCAGGCCCAGGCCCGTGCCACCGGTCTCGCGTGAGCGGCTGCGGTCCACGCGGTAAAAGCGCTCGGTCAATCGCGGTAAATGTTCCGCCGCGATGCCGGGCCCGGTGTCTTCCACAAAAAATTCAGCACCGGCTTCTGTCAGCCGCCAACCGGCCCGTATCGCGCCACCAGCTGGCGTGTAGCGCACCGCATTGCTCAAGAGGTTGGACATGGCGCTCAGCAGTTCTGAGCGGGCTGCACCCACGCTCATTTCAGGTCCATCCACGTGGGTGATCGCATGGGCTGGATGGGAGATGACTTGCGACAGGCCATGGGCTTCCTGCATGGCTTGCAAAAGCAGTTCATGGCTGTCTATCCATTCGCCTTGGCCGGGGGCCGGGCTGCCTTCCAGGCGAGACAGTGTCAGCAGGTCATTGACCAGGCTTTGCATTCGCAGTGCCTGCTGGCTCATCATGTCCAGGTAGACCCTGCGCTCGGCTTCTTCAATCGGCAGGGTCTGCAGGGTTTCAACAAAGCCGCTGAGCACCGTCAAAGGCGTGCGTATTTCGTGCGAGACGTTGGCCACAAAATCCCGGCGCATGGCTTCGGCCAATTCGACGGCTGTGATATCGCGGGTCAGCATGAGTTTGCGCCGGCTGCCGTAGGGGTGAATCTGAATGGAGATTCGGGAGGGCTGTAAGGGGCGGGCGCTGACACCGTTGATCTGGATTTCAGAAGAGAAATCTGCACCGCTCAGGTAGGCCGTGAAAGCAGGGGAGCGTACGAGGTTTTGCACATACTGGCCCAAGTCGCGCTGGGGGTCTATGCCCAGCTGCGTGGCAGCGGTCAGGTTGACCCATTCGATGCAGCCGGCGGCGTCGAGCAGGACTACGCCGTTGGGCGAGGCCTGTATAGCCGCTAAAAAATTAGCCAGTCGGGTGTCACTGCTGATCTTTTGCTTTTCGATTTTTTTGAAGTTTTTCCGGCTGCGTTCAAAAATTTCTTCCCACACCCCTGAAAGACGTGGTGATTCCGTCGTGTCGGATTTGTTGAGCCAGCTCAGCAAGCGATTGGCGCGCAGTGCATCCCAGCCGCTCCAAGCGAAGGCTCCCAGGGCGGCGCCGGCAAAAGTCAGACTCGGAGATTCATGGGCCAGCCCCCAACTGGCACCCAGTGCCACCAGGGCCAGCAATTCAATCGGGCGTCGTGTCATGCCGCCAGCACGGGCTTGCCTTGTGCCGTCAGGCGGTACCCGGCGCCGCGCACGGTTTCAACCATGCTGCCGGCTTCGCCGAGAGATTCACGCAAGCGCTTGACATGCACATCCACCGTGCGCTCTTCAATAAATACATGGTCGCCCCAGACCTTGTCCAGCAAGGTGCTGCGGCTGTGAACCCGTTCTGCATGCTTCATGAAATAGTGCAGGAGCTTGAACTCGGTCGGACCGATTTTCAGCTCACGCGTGCGGTAAGTGACGCGGTAGGTGCCGGCATCCAGCGCCAGCTCGGCGACCTGCACCGAGTCCTTGATGGTCTCTGGTGCGCGCCGGCGCATCAGGGCGCGTATGCGTGCCAGGAGTTCCTGCGTTGAAAAAGGTTTGGTGATGTAGTCGTCAGCACCTGCGTCCAGGCCCTGGATCTTGTCAGACTCGTCGCTGCGCGCCGTGAGCATGATGATCGGTATGGCTTTGGTCCGATCGCTTTTGCGCCACTGACGTGCCAGCGATGCGCCGCTCTCGCCCGGCAGCATCCAGTCGAGGAGGATCAGGTCAGGCAGCACAGCGTCAACTTCGCGCTGCGCCGCAGCACCGTCATACACCACCGTGGGTGCAAAACCGTTGTGCCTGAGATTGACGGCGATGAGTTCGGCGATAGAGGGTTCGTCCTCCACCACCAGCACCCGGGGAAGTTTTTTCATCGGATCACAGACTCGACTTTGTCCATGGAGGTGTGGCGTACATCTTCGCCCTTGACGATGAAGATGATTTGCTCGGCGATGTTTTTGGCATGGTCGCCGACACGCTCGATGGACTTGGCCAGAAACAGCAGGTCCAGGCTCGGCGAGATGGTGCGTGGGTCTTCCATCATGTAGGTGATGAGTTTGCGCAAAAAGCCGTTGTACTCGTCGTCGATCTCGTTGTCCTGCTTGATGATGGCCACGGCCATGACGGTGTCCAGGCGGGCGAAAGAGTCCAGCGTTTTGCGCAGCATGGAAGCGGCCAGGTCTGCGGCCACGCGCAGTTCGGAGCTGGGCAGGTTACGCGGTGAGCCGCTCTGGATGATGGACTTCACCATGCGGGCGATGCGGGCGATTTCGTCACCGGCGCGCTCGAGGTTTTGCGTGGTGCGTGAAATGGCCATCAGAAAGCGCAGGTCGCGGGCGGTGGGCTGGCGTCGGCCGATGGTGGAGATGATCTCGTGATCGATGCTCATTTCCATCTGGTTGATGACGGCTTCTTTTTCAAGTACCTGTTCGGCGGTTTCCAGGCTAAGGTGCACCAGCGCGTACAGGGCCTGATGCAATTGCGCCTCGACCAATCCACCCATCTCCAGCACATGGGTGGAGATGGAGTTGAGCTCGGCATCGAACTGGCTGGAGATGTGTTTGTCGCTCATGATTAACCGAACCTTCCTGTGATGTAGTCTTCTGTCTCGGTGCGCTTGGGCTTGAAGAAAATTTGCTCGGTGGCACCGAACTCGATCAGTTCGCCGATGTACATGTACGCCGTGAAGTCGCTGCAACGCGCCGCCTGCTGCATATTGTGGGTCACGATGGCGATGGTGTAGTCATGCTTGAGCTCATTGATGAGCTCTTCCACTTTACCGGTGGAGATCGGGTCCAGCGCGGAGGTGGGTTCGTCAAGCAGCAAGACCGAGGGTTTGACGGCAACGCTGCGGGCGATGCACAGGCGTTGCTGCTGACCACCTGAAAGCGACAAACCGTTTTGTCCCAGTTTGTCCTTCACTTCATTCCACAGCGCAGCCTTGGTCAAAGCCCATTCAACCCGCTCGTCCATGTCTGTCTTGCTCAGGTTTTCATACAGTCGCACACCGAAGGCAATGTTTTCATAGATCGTCATCGGAAACGGTGTCGGCTTTTGAAAAACCATGCCGATGCGCGCGCGCAAAAGATTCAAGTCCTGTTTTTTGTCCAGAATGTTGGTGCCGTAAAAATTGATCTGACCCTCGGCTCGCTGGCCCGGGTACAGGCTGTACATGCGGTTGAGCGTGCGCAGCAGTGTGGACTTGCCGCAGCCTGAAGGGCCGATGAAGGCGGTGACTTTTCGTTCCGCAATGTTCATCGTGACGTCTTTGAGGCCGCGAAATTTGCCGTAGTAAAAGTCGAGGTTGCGGACTTCAATCGCATTTTTAAGTTCTATGTTGGTTTCAGGCATGGGCTGGTCCAGAGTTCGTTGAGCGTTGGCTAAAGCGGTGTGGGGCGACCGGGACAGGGCGATCAGGCGGATATTTTTTCGCGGAAGAAAACACGTGCCAGGATATTGAGTACCAGCACAGCCATGGTGATGAGCAGCGCGCCACCCCAGGCCAGGCGGATCCAGTTGTCATAAGGGCTCATGGCGAATTGAAAAATCACCACCGGCAGGTTGGCCATGGGCTTGCCCATGTCGGTGCTGAAAAACTGGTTGTTGAGCGCGGTGAACAGCAGCGGGGCCGTCTCGCCACTGATGCGGGCCACGGCCAGAAGCAGGCCGGTGATGACGCCGCTCTTGGCTGCCCGCAGGGTGACCATGGTGGAGACTTTCCAGCGTGGCGCACCCAAAGCAAAAGCCGCTTCACGCAGGCTGGAAGGCACCAGGCGCAGCATGTTTTCGGTGGTGCGCATGACCACGGGTATGGCAATCAGCGACAAGGCCAGGCTGCCCGCATATCCCGAAAAATTACCGACGGTGGCTACCGCGATGGCGTACACAAACAGACCCAGCACGATGGAGGGGGCCGACAACATGATGTCGGTGACGAAGCGGGTCAGCTCGGCGGTTTTGCTCTGATCGCCGTATTCCGTCAGGTAAATGCCGGCCAGAATGCCCACCGGTGTGGATACAAGAACCGACAGGCCGACCATCATCAGGCTGCCGACGATGGCGTTGCGCAAGCCTCCACCTTCTGAGCCGGGTGCGGGCGTGTCCTTGGTGAACATGTTCCAGTCCACTGCGGCCAGGCCGTTGGACAGCAGGACAAAAAGAATCCACAGCAACACGGCCAGACCCACGCCCATGGCAAGCATGGAAAGGATCAGCCCTTGCGCATTGGCCCGGCGGCGACGTTTGTAGAGTTGTTGGTTGAAATTGGTCAACATGTCAGATGCCTTTGGCTTTTTCAGTCCGGAGGACCAGTATTTTGGCCATGGCCAAAACAACGAAGGTGATGACAAACAGCAGGAAACCCAACGCGAACAAAGCCGCTATGTGAAAGTCATCGGCCTCACCGAACTCATTGGCCAGTGTTGAAGCGATGGAGGTGCCTGGTGAAAACAGCGAGGTTGGCATGCGGTTGGCATTGCCAATCACGAAGGTGACCGCCATGGTCTCACCAAGCGCCCGGCCCAGGCCCAGCATGACGCCGCCGATCACGCCTTTTTGGGTGTAAGGCAACACCACCTTGCGGACGACTTCCCAGGTGGTGCAACCCAGGCCGTAGGCTGATTCACGCAGGATGGGCGGCGTGACTTCAAAAACGTCGCGCATCACCGCTGCAATGAAGGGCAGCACCATGAAGGCCAACACGATGCCGGCGGCCATGATGCCCATGCCATTGGTCGCGCCACCAAACAAAAAACCGACCAGCGGCATGCCGCCCAGTACTTTTTGCAGGGGTACCTGCAGGTAGTCGGCAAACAGGGGGGCAAATACAAACAGGCCGAACATGCCGTAAATGATGGACGGCACGGCGGCGAGCAACTCGATGGCGGTTCCCAGCGAACGGCGTAACCAGACCGGGCAGGTTTCTGTCAGGAAGACAGCTATGCCAAACGCCAGCGGTACGGCTATCAGCATGGCAATGCCGGCACTGGCGATGGTGCCGACGATAGCGATCGCAGCACCGAATTGTTCATTGATGATGTCCCACTCTACATACCAGATGAAGTGAAGACCGAATTTCTTGAAGACCGGCCATGCATTGAAAAACAAGGACGCGATGATGCCGGTCAGCGCAATCAGGACCAGCAGCGAGAAGGTTTGCGTGAGTCTGTGAAAAAAGAAGTCCTGCAGTCGCTGCTTTTTGGCAACGCGCACCATGTCCTGGCTTCCGGTTTCCATGATTGAGCCGGTCGCTGCAGGGTGTGAACTCGTGATGGCTGGCGTGCTCATGGGCTGACCTTGTGGTTGTTCTGGAGGCTCAAAAAACACCGCCGGCTCTGCGGGTAGCAGGCCGACGGTGTGAGGTTCTGAGCGCTGATTACTTCTGGATCTGTGTCCAAACTTTGGAGCGGATCTGATCGGTCAGGCTGCTAGGCAGTGCAACGTAGTCCAGATCGTCGGCCATTTTTGCACCATTTTTGAAGGCCCAATCAAAGAACTTGATAGCTTCAGCAGCGGCTGCCTTGTCGGCGGGTTGCTTGTACATCAGGATGAACGAAGCCGTGGATATGGGCCAGGCGGTCGCGCCCTTGGCGTTCACCATGGAAACGCCCATGCCTGGAACGCTGAACCAGTCAGCGCCGGCGGCAGCAGCGGCAAAGGTTTTGTCATCCGGGGCGACGTACTTGCCATCGGCGTTCATCAATTGCATGAAGTTCATGCCGTTTTTCTTGACGTAAGCGTATTCAACGTAGCCGACTGCGCCTTTGATGCGGTTGACGTTGGCTGCAACACCTTCGTTGCCTTTGCCTCCGACTGACGAAGCGGCTGGCCACTTGACTGCGGCACCCTTGCCAACCTTGTCAGCCCAGTCCTTGCTGATGGCAGCCAGGTAGTCGGTGAAGTTGAAGGTGGTGCCGGAGCCGTCGGCGCGATGCACCACAGTGACGGCTTGGTCAGGCAGTTTTTTGCCGGGGTTCAGGGCGACCAGCTTGGCATCATTCCATTTGGTGATATTGCCCAGGAACATGTCGGCCAGCACGGGGCCGCTGATGCGCAATTCGCCTGGCTTGAAGCCATCCAGGTTCAACACGGGCACAGTGCCGCCGATGATGGCGGGGAACTGGACCATGCCGTCTTTGTCCAGCTCTGCGCCGGGCACGGGTGCGTCGGTGGCGCCGAAAGTCACGGTCTTTGCGCGAATCTGCTTGATACCACCGGACGAGCCGATCGACTGGTAGTTCATGCCGGTGCCGGTGGCAGCTTTGTAAGCTTCAGCCCATTTGGCGTAGATGGGGAAAGGGAAGGTGGCGCCAGCGCCAGTGATGTCGGCAGCCAGTGCCGAGCCGACGGTGAGGCAAGAGAAAACGGCCGCTGCGACCGTTTTGAGCATGGTTCGTTGTGTGATCATGAAAGTCCTCGGTAGGGTAGTGAAAAGAACAATCAGGACTTTAGAGGGGCAATATGACATCCGTGTGACACCTCAATCTTGTCATAAATCTCCCCGCCCGGGCGTGGGATGCAATGGCCTCAGGCCGGATTCATCGGGGCGATGTGTTCTGCGAGGGCCGATGAACGGCCCGCCTCAATAGCCATAAAAAGCTCAGCGCCACCGCCCCCAGCGCCAGCGTGGCGGCAGACCAGAAACTGCCGGGCATGGGGGCCGCTGGCATGGCCGTTGAGCCGACATAGGCCAGAAAATAGCCGCCGGCCAGACCCAGACCCCACAGCAGGACCCCATAAATCACCAGCGGCGTCAGGGTGATGCGGTAGCAGCGCAGCATGAAAGCGCAGACGGCCTGCAGGGAGTCCGCCACATGGTAGAGGGCGACCCAGACCAGCAGCGACGAAGCGGTGAGCACCACCGCCGGGTTGCGGGAATACCAGGTGGGAATCTGCTGGCTCAACAGCCACAGCAGAAGGGCCAGTACCGACGCGCTCAGGGCCGACAGGGCCAGCGCCACGCCCACGATGCGGCGCGCCTTGGCCGGCTCGCCGGCGCCAATCCAGTAGGCAACGCGGGCGCTGCTGGCAATGGCCAGCGACAAGGGCACCATGTAGAGCAAAGCGGCCAGGTTGGCGGCGATCTGGTGGCTGGCCGTCGCCACGATGCCCAGCCGGGCAATGAAGAGCGCCATCAGTGTCAGGGAAGTCACTTCCACCATGTAAGACAAGCCGGCCGGCAAACCCATCCGGAGAAAGCCGGCAATCTGCCGCCAGTCGGGCTTTTGCAGCCGGGCCCAGATTTGGTAGGGCCAGTAGATGGAATTGCTGCGCAACAGCAGCACGGCCATCAGCAGCAAGAGGAAGTTGACCAGCAGGGTTGCCCAGGCGCAGCCCACAGCACCCTGCGGCGCCAGGCCCGCACCGCCGGCGACAAACCAGATGGACAGCGGAATCTTCACGGCCAGTGCGCCAATCTGCAGCCAGGTGATCAGCACCGGTTTGCCCAGCGCCTGGTTGAGCGTGCTGAACAGCCTGAACAGCAAAGAGGGCACAAAGGCCAGCGCCAGCACGGCCAGGTAAGACCGCACCTCGCCCTGCATGGCTTCAGGAATGTCGGCCCATTGCAGCAAAGGCCCCGGAAACAGCAGCACCGCCATCCCGGCAACGCCCAGCAGCGCGCACAAATAAAGGCTCTGCCGCACGGACTGGCCCAGCGCATGGAACTGACGACCGCCGCGCATCTGTGCCCAGATGGGCAGCAGGGCCTGGATCACGCCGATCAGGCCAACATAAACGCTGATGTAAATGGCCGAGCCCACAGACAAGGCGGCCAGCGCCGTGTCACTGTAGCGGCCGGCGATCACGGTGTCG
>JBIKHR010000107.1:0-8355 GCA_044362035.1 Polaromonas sp.
TCGCTGGCGGTCAGCGCTTGCGCCTGTGTGCTGGCCTGCAGTCTGGGCTTGGTGCTGGGCGCCTGGCTGGGCGTGGCCCGCTTTGCCGGGCGCGGCGTGGTGCTGGCTTTTCTCAACACCGCGCTGGCATTGCCCTCGGTGGTGGTCGGCCTGGTGGTGTACCTGCTGCTGTCGCGCTCGGGGCCGCTGGGTTTTCTTGGCTGGCTTTTTTCTTTCAAGGCCATGGTGCTGGCGCAGGCGGTGCTGGTGCTGCCCGTGGTCACGGCGCTGGTGCGTCAGAGCATCGACGACGCCGAGCGCCTGCATGGCGAGCAACTGCAGTCGCTGGGCGCGGGCACCGGCTGGCGCGGCCTGATTTTGTTGTGGGACGAGCGCTACGCTTTGCTGACCGTGTTGATCGCGGCTTTTGGCCGGGCCATCTCCGAGGTGGGCGCGGTGATGGTGGTGGGCGGCAACATCGAAGGCTTCACGCGGGTGATGACCACCGCCATTGCGCTGGAAACCAGCAAGGGCGACTTGCCGCTGGCGCTGGCGCTGGGCGTCTTGCTGCTGCTGGTGGTGCTGCTGCTGAACGCCTTGATTGCCCTGATTCGCCACTGGCGCGAGGGCCGTGAAGGGCAGGGCGCCCGGGCGGCCCCGCAGGCTGCCGATCGCGCGGCCACCTTGGGGTCGGCCGGATGAACGCGCCGCACAGTGCCGCTGGTCTGCAGCCTTCGGACGATGTCCTGATCTCGCTGCGCCAGGCCAGCGTGCATTTTGGCCCTTTTACTGCGCTCACCGACTGCACGCTGAACATCACGCGCGGCGAGCGGGTGGCGCTGGTGGGTGCCAACGGCAGCGGCAAGAGCACCTTGCTGCGCCTGATCCATGGCCTGTTGCCGGCCTCCGGCGGGCTCAACCTGCGCCCGCATGCAGCCCCGCAGGCCATGCTGTTTCAGCGTCCCTACATGCTGCGCACCACGGCGCAAAACAATGTGGCCCTGGGCTTGTGGATGGCCGGCGCCCCCTGGCGCACGGCGCGCGCGCAGGCGCTGGCCGCGCTCGATCAGGTGGGGCTGGCTGCGTTGGCGCAGCAACCTGCCAAAACGCTCTCCGGCGGGCAGCAGCAGCGGTTGGCGCTGGCCCGCGCCTGGGCTCTGCAGCCGCAGGTCTTGCTGCTTGACGAGCCTACCTCCAGCCTGGACCCGGCCGCCAAGCGCGAGGTCGAGACGCTGATGGCAGAGTTCGCCGCCGCCGGCATGACGCTGGTTTTCAGCAGCCACAACCTGGGCCAGGTCAAACGCCTGGCCAGCCGGGTGATTTACCTGGAGCAGGGGCAAGTGCAGGCCGACGCGCCTGTGCATGATTTTTTCAATCAGCCGTTGCCGCCGGCAGCCGCACAGTTTTTAAAAGGGGAATTAGGATGAAACATCTCAAGCAGGCCGGTCTGGTCCGTTTTCTTTCAACGCTGCTGCTGTGGGGCGGGCTGTTGGCTGGCGCATCGCTGGTGCAGGCGCAAAGCCCGTCTATCGTCATGGCCTCGACCACATCGACCGAGCAGTCCGGTCTTTTTGCCTACCTGCTGCCCGAGTTCAAGAAGGCCACGGGAATCGACATCAAGGTGGTGGCGCTGGGCACCGGCCAGGCCATCGACATGGGCCGCCGCGGCGACGCCGATGTGCTGTTTGTGCACGACCAGGTGGCCGAAGAAAAAGTGGTGGCCGAAGGCTTTGCCCTCAAGCGCCTGCCTGTGATGTACAACGACTTTGTCATCATCGGCCCTGCCGCTGACCCGGCCAAAGTCAAGGGCCAGAACGTCTTGCAGGCCCTGCAAAAGCTGCAGGCCGGCAACGGTGCTTTCATCTCGCGCGGCGACAAGAGCGGTACGCATGCAGCCGAGTTGCGCTACTGGGCGCAGGCCGGCGTGGGTGTGCCGGCTTATGCGGCCTACAAGTCCTGCGGCTGCGGCATGGGACCGGCGCTGAACATGGCCGCCAGCCTGGGTGCTTACGTGCTGGCCGACCGCGCTACCTGGCTGGCTTTCAAAAACCGCGCTGATTTGGCGGTGCTGGTCGAGGGTGATCAGAAGCTGTTCAACCAGTACGGCGTGCTGGTGGTCAACCCCGCCAAGCATCCGCATGTGAAAGTGGCCGATGCGCAGAAGTTCGCCGACTGGATCGTCTCGCCTGCCGGCCAGACGGTGATTGCCGGCTACAAGATCAACGGCCAGCAACTGTTCTTCCCGAACGCCGGCCGCTGAGACGGCAGTAGCGCACTGCCTATAATTTAAGCTGTGTCGCGCATTAACTTTCACCGTCCTTTTTTACGCCCTCTGTGGGCCCGCCTGGCGGTCTGGCTGAGTTTTCTCGCCGTTCTGTCAGCGCTGGGTGCGCCGGCAGCGGCGCTGTCAATGGACATGCGCAGTGGAAAACTGGGTGGCGTCTGCAATGTGGACAGCAGCAAGGGTGCTGCATTCAGTGCCGCATCCAGCCCGGCGCAGGGCGATGCGCAAGAAGACGCCGACCACGCGCATTGCACTTGGTGCGGCTCGCCGGGGCTGGCCTGGTTGCCCGCGGGCTTGCCGGCGGGCTCGCCGACGCCGGTCCAGCACATGGCGGCCGTGCCGGCCCCGAGTGCTCGGGCCCTGCAGGTCACTGGCCTGCCTTTTAGCCGCGGCCCGCCTTCGCTTTGAACACCATCGCTCCGGTCATGCACCGGGGTCCGGGTCTTGCACCAGGTCGTTGACCTGCTGCCTTGTTCAATGCCGCGTGTTGCAGGCCAATGGCCGCAAGCGCCACTTTTTCACTGGATTTTTTCATGAACCATTTTTCTGACACCGTGTCGCCACATCGTCTGGCGCGCGCCGGTTTTTTTGCATCGCTGGCCCTGACCTGCCTGTGGAGCCTGCCTGCAGCAGCCCACATCACCCTCGAATACCAGGTGGCCAACGCGGGCAGCTATTACAAAGCCAACTTCAAGGTCGGCCATGGCTGCGGCGAGTCGCCGATCCGGCAGATCATCGTCAACGTGCCGGCCGGCGTGCAGGGCGCCAAGCCCATGCCCAAGGCGGGCTGGACGATAGAGATTCAGCGCGACAAGCTGGCCAAGCCCTATGACGACCATGGCCGCACGGTCACCGAGGATGTCAGCCGCATCAGCTGGACAGCCAAAACGCCGGCCGACTACCTGCCCAATGGCCACTACGACGAGTTCGCGCTGCAAGCGAAATTGCCGGCGCAGCCCGGCCTCATGCATTGGCCGGTCAGTCAGATTTGCCCTGACGGTCGGCTGGACTGGAACGAAGTGCCCAAGCCGGGCCAGAAACGCTCAGCCCTCAAGACACCTGCGGCCCAGCTCGAGCTGATGCCCACGGGCGGCGGCGCGCACGCGCATTGATTTTTTATTTTTTACCCAAGGACTTGTCATGAATACATCGAAATTTGTCACCCTGCGCCGCGCCATTCTGGTCGCCTGTGTCTGTGCGGCCACCGGCAGCTGGGCGCAAACAACTACCGCCGCCAAGCCCGCGGCCAAGGCGGCTGTGCAGGTCGAGGGCGCCTGGGCCCGCGCCACCGTGCCGGGCCAAAGCGGCACCGGGGCTTTCATGAGCCTCACGGCCGCGCAGACTACGCGTCTGGTGGGCGTGGCTTCCCCGGTGGCCGGCGTGGCCGAGCTACATGAAATGAAGATGGTGGGCGATGTCATGAAGATGAGCGCCATTGCCGGACTCGACTTGCCGGCCGGCCAGGCGGTGTTGCTCAAGCCGGGCAGCTACCACCTGATGCTGATGGACCTGAAGCGTCCGCTGGCCAAAGACAGCACGGTGCCCGTGACCTTGCGCTTCAAGGACGCCAAGGGCGTGGAAAGCCAGCTGGAACTGGTGCTGCCCGTGGCCACCACGGCAGCTGCAGCGGCTGGCGCAGCGCCGGCCAAGGCGCCAGCCAAAGAGCCTGCGCACAAGCACTAAAGTCCAGGACATTTGCGGCCAATCGGGCGGTTCACGGCAGAGAACTGTTCCGTTTTGAAAATTTAGCGATCTTCTGGCTAGATTTTAGGGTTTTAACCTAGCCAGTTGCAGGGCGGCTTATCAAACAATGGCCCTCTACTTCCAAAGTTCGCAGCGCCGCTGCAGTCACCCGTCCTCAAGGAGACCCGTTTCCATGCAAGTTCAACTCAAAGTCAATGGCAAAGCCCACAGCGTGGACGTGCCGCCCAACACCTTGCTGGTGCAGGTGTTGCGAGAAAGTCTGCACCTCACGGGCACCCATGTGGGTTGCGACACCGCGCAGTGCGGCGCCTGCACCGTCATGATGAACGGGCGTGCCGTCAAGTCCTGCAACATGCTGGCCGCGCAAGCCGCCGGCGCTGATGTCACCACCATCGAAGGTCTGGCCGCCGCCGACGGCACCATGCACCCCATGCAGGCGGCCTTCAAAGAATGCCACGGCTTGCAGTGCGGCTTTTGCACCACCGGCATGGTCATGAGCGCGGTCGATTTGTGCACCCATCACCCCAAGGCCAGCGAAGGCGAAATCCGCGAGCTGCTCGAGGGCAATATCTGCCGCTGCACCGGTTACCAGAACATCGTCAAGGCGGTGGTGCTGGGTGGCGCCGGCATGAAAGCGGCCTGAGCCAGCACTTTTGCGCCGCGTCCGTGATGCACGGACGCCATACCTTCCTTTTTAATTTTTTGTTTTTTCTGGAGTACACAAATGGGTGCATCCGACTTCGTTAACCTGCCCAATATTGGCGCATCGGTCCGTCGCAAAGAAGACTACCGCTTTCTCACCGGCGGTGGCCAGTACACCGACGATATCAACATCGCCGGCCAAACTTACGCGGTGTTTGTGCGCTCGCCGCATGCGCATGCCCGCATCAAGAGCATCAACATCAAAGCTGCCCAGGCCGCGCCCGGCGTGGTGGATGTGCTGGTCGGCCAGGACGTGGCAGACGCCAAGATTGGCGGCCTGCCTTGCGGCTGGCTGATCACCAGCACTGACGGCCAGCCCATGAAGGAGCCGCCGCACCCCATCCTCGCGCTGGACAAGGTGCGCTACGTGGGTGACCACGTCGCTATGGTGGTGGCCGAAACGCTGGAGCAAGCCCAAAACGCCGCCGAGCTGGTCGATGTGGACTACGAGGTGCTGAGCGCCGTCGTCAATGTCACCAAGGCCGCCAAGGCCGCCGCCCTGCATGACGCCGCGCCCGACAACCATTGCTACCACTGGGCGCTGGGCGACAAGGCGCAGGTCGATGCCGCATTTGCCGGCGCTGCACACGTCACCAAGCTGGACCTGACGAACAACCGTCTGATCCCCAACGCCATGGAGCCGCGCGCTGTTATCGGCCATTACAGTCGCGCCACCGACGACTACACGCTGTATGTGTCTAACCAGAACCCGCACGTCGAGCGGCTCTTGCTGACCGCCTTTGTGATGGGCCTGCCCGAGCACAAGGTGCGCGTCATCGCCCCCGACGTGGGTGGCGGCTTCGGCTCCAAGATTTACCTGTACGCCGAAGACGTGTGCCTGACCTGGGCCTCCAAAAAGCTCAACCGCCCCATCAAGTGGACGGCCGACCGCAGCGAAGCCTTTCTCAGCGACGCGCATGGTCGCGACCACTCCAGTCACGCTGAAATGGCGATGGACAAGGACGGCAAGTTTTTAGCGCTGCGCGTGAAAACCGACGCCAACATGGGCGCCTATCTGTCCACTTTTGCGCCTGCCGTGCCGACCATTCTTTACGCCACACTGCTGGCCGGGCAGTACAGCACACCGCAAATTTATGTGGAGGTGGACGCCTGGTTCACCAACACCGCACCGGTGGACGCTTACCGCGGCGCGGGCCGCCCTGAGGCCACCTATTTGCTCGAGCGCCTGGTGTCGCGTTGCGGCTGGGAGATGGGGCTGGGGCAGGACGAGATCCGCCGTCGCAACTTCATCAAGGACTTTCCGTACCAGACGCCAGTCGCCCTGCAATACGACGTGGGTGATTTTCATGCCCTGCTCAAACGCGGCAACGAGCTGGCCGAAGTCGCCGGTTTCGAGCAGCGTCGCACGGCTTCGGCCGCCAAGGGTTTGCTGCGCGGCATTGGTTACTCGTGCTACATCGAGGCCTGCGGCCTGGCGCCCAGCAACATTGCCGGCGCGCTCGGTGCGCGCGCAGGTCTGTTTGAATGCGGCGAAGTGCGCGTGCACCCGACAGGCAGCGTGACGGTGTTCACCGGTTCGCACAGCCACGGCCAGGGCCACGAAACCACATTTGCGCAAGTGGTGGCGGCGCGCCTGGGCATTTCGGTGGATGCAGTGGACATTGTTCACGGTGACACCGGCCGCGTGCCTTTCGGCATGGGCACTTACGGTTCGCGTTCCATGTCGGTGGGCGGCACGGCCATCATGAAGGCGCTCGACAAAATTGAGACCAAGGCCAAGAAAATCGCGGCCCACCTGATGGAAGCCAGCGACGCTGACGTTGAGTTTGCCAACGGTGAATTCACCATCAAGGGCACCGACAAGAAAGTCACTTTCGGCCAGGTGGCGCTCACCGCCTACGTGCCGCACAACTATCCACTCGACAAGCTCGAGCCGGGCCTGAACGAAACAGCGTTCTATGACCCGACCAACTTCACCTTTCCGGCCGGCACTTACATCTGCGAAGTCGAGATCGATCCGGCCACGGGCACCGTCAAGGTGGACAGCTTCACGGCAGTGGACGACTTCGGCAACATCATCAACCCGATGATCGTTGAAGGCCAGGTGCATGGCGGGCTGGTGCAGGGCATTGGCCAAGCGCTGCTCGAGAACTGTGTCTATGACGAAGAGACCGGCCAGCTGCTGACCGGCTCTTTCATGGACTACACCATGCCGCGCGCTGACGACATGCCCAACTTCAAGCTCGACACCCTGTGCACGCCCTGCAGCCACAACCCGCTGGGCGCCAAGGGCTGCGGCGAGGCTGGTGCGATCGGCTCGCCGCCAGCGGTCATCAACGCCGTGCTCGACGCACTGCGCCCCCTGGGCGTGACTGACTTTGACATGCCGGCGTCTGCCGCGCGCGTCTGGTCGGCCATCCAGGCCGCCAAAAAATAACCATCTGCACTGAATTGCGAAGGAAATATTTATGTATGCATTCACTCTGGAACGACCCGCTACCCTGGCAGACGCCACCCGTCTGGCGGCGGCCGGTGCCAAACCGCTGGCCGGCGGGCAGACCCTGCTCGCCTCGATGAAGTTGCGCCTGTCCAGCCCTGAACAGCTGGCAGACCTGAGCGGCATCAAGGAACTCGTCGGCATCTGCCGTGAGGGCAATGCCTTTGTCATTGGCGCCATGACGCGCCACATCGACGTGGCCAACCATGCCGAAATCAAGGCCGCCATTCCGGCGCTGGCCGAGCTGGCCGCCAACATCGGCGACCGGCAAGTGCGCGCCATGGGCACGCTGGGCGGCTCGGTCGCCAACAACGACCCTTCGGCCTGCTACCCCAGCGCCGTGCTGGCCCTGGGTGCGACCATTCACACCACCAGCCGCAAGATCGCTGCCGACGACTTCTTTCAGGGCATGTTCGCCACGGCGCTCAACGAGGGCGAGCTGATCACCGCCATCAGCTTCCCGATTCCCAAACGCGCTGCCTACATGAAGTTCAAGCAATCGGCTTCGCGCTTTGCGATGGTCGGTGTGTTTGTGGCCCAGTTTGACGCCGGCGTGCGCGTGGCTGTGACCGGCGCGTCCAGCGGCGTGTTCCGTCATGGTGGGCTGGAGGCGGCGCTCTCCAAGAGCTTCACGCCCGAGGCGGCTGCAGCCGTGAAGATCGATGCGACCGACCTCAACAGCGACATTCACGCCAGTGCGGCCTACCGGGCCAACCTGATCAGCGTGCAAACCCAGCGCGGCGTGAGCCGGGCCCTGGGCTAATCAGTTTCGCCGATGGGCCCCGCTACGGGGCCCGCCGTTGCGGCCGTGTTTGGCCGCAACGGAGGCAGCGCTATGCCCCCATTCCAATTGAACGCAAAATGGCAGCATGTTGAAAACCCTTTTTCCCAGCATCGATGCCCTGACTGAGGCCCTGCAGCAGGCCGGCTACTTTGCCGACCGGCGCCTGGCCACGGCCGTATTTCTGGCGCTGCGCCTGCAACGCCCGCTCTTGCTCGAAGGCGAGCCCGGTGTCGGCAAGACCGAACTGGCCAAGGCCCTGTCGGTGGCGCTGCAACGCGAACTCATTCGCCTGCAATGCTATGACGGCCTGGAGCAACGCGAAGCGCTGTACGAATGGAACTACGCTGCGCAGTTGCTGCACATGCGCGCCTCCGAGGGGCGTGGTGAAGTCACCGACGTCGAGCGCGAGGTCTACCAGGGCCGCTACCTGATTCGCCGCCCGCT
>JBIKHR010000108.1:0-8309 GCA_044362035.1 Polaromonas sp.
CAAGACACGCCAGGGTTTATCGTCAACCACGCCGGGCGCGGTTACGGCACCGAGGCGCTGCGCATCGTGGGCGAAGGCATTGCCGATTTCGCTACCATTGACCGCATTTTGAAAGACCAGGCCGGCTTCAAGCTCGGCCCCTTCGAGTTGATGGACCTGACCGCGCTGGACGTCTCGCACCCGGTGATGGAATCGATCTACCACCAGTATTACGAAGAGCCACGCTACCGCCCCAGCGTCATCACAGCGCAGCGGCTGGCAGGCGGCTTGCTGGGCAAAAAAACCGGCGAAGGTTTTTACCGCTATGCCAACGGCGTGGCCGAATGGCCGGCCGAAGCCCCTGTGCCTGTCGTTAACGACATGCCACCGGTCTGGGTGTCGCCACGCGCCTCGCGCCGCGCCGAACTCCTGCTGCTTTTGAAAACTCTGGGCGCGACCATCGAGACCGGCGCCTCGCCGTCGATGAACGCCCTGACGCTGGTGGCGCCTCTGGGCTTTGACATCACCACCGTGGCAGTGGTCGAGCGGCTGGACCCGGCGAGCACCGTGGGCATCGACATGCTGATCGACGATGCGCAAACCAAACGCCGCGTGCTGGCGACCAACCCGGCCACCCGCGCCGACATGCTTGACGCTGCCCATGCGCTGTTCGCCCGCGACGGCAAGGCCGTCAGCGTGATCCGCGACAGCGGCGGCTTTGTGACGCAGCGCGTGGTGGCCCACATCGTTAACATCGCCAGCGACATCTGCCAGCAAGGCGTCTGCAGCCCGCAAGACCTGGAAACTGCCGTCACCCTCGGGCTGGGCTATCCGCAGGGTCCGCTGGCCATGGGCAACCGTTACGGCCCGACCAACATGCTAGAAGTGCTGTTCAACATGCAGACGGTTTACGGCGACGCGCGCTACCGGCCCTCGCCCTGGCTACGCCGGCGCGGCGCCATCGGCCTGAGCCTTTTGCAGGAAGAAAGCTGAGATGGCGGGCGCCCTGAAAAGCACCAGCGAAGGCGGCACGCTGATCCTGACGCTTAGCAACCCCGAGCACCGCAATGCACTGGGCCCCGAGATCTACGCAGCAGGTGTCGAAGCGCTGAACGCAGCCGAGAACAACCCGGAAATCCGCAGCGTCGTCATCACAGGCGAAGGCACCACCTTTTGCGCCGGTGGCGACCTGCAACGCCTGCTGGCCAACCGCCAGGAACCGGCCGAGGTGCAGGCGCAAAGTATTGACGCCCTGCACAGCTGGATCGACTCGATCCGCACCTTTCCCAAACCGGTGATTGCCGCGGTGGAAGGCGCAGCCGCAGGTGCCGGCTTTTCACTGGCGCTGGCCTGCGACTTCATCGTCGCCGCCGACAACGCCGTTTTTGTCATGGCCTACAGCACTGTCGGCCTCTCACCGGACGGCGGCGGCAGCTGGGCGCTGGCGCGGGCCATGCCGCGGACCATGGTGGCCAGGCTGCTGATGCTCGGCGAACGCATTCCCGCCGCCCAGCTAAACGCCTTGGGTTTGGTCCACACACTGGCGCCGGTCGGAAGCGCCTTGTCGGCCGCCCTGCAACTGGCAGACCAGCTCAATGCGCGCGCGCCCAATGTGCTGGCCAGCATCAAGGAGCTCATCAACGAGGCGTCGATCAGCACGCTCAGCGAGCAACTCGCCAGCGAGCGCCACCACTTTGTGAGGAACCTGCATCACCGTAACGGCGGCGAGGGCATCGAAGCGTTCTTGCAAAAACGCCCACCACACTACCCCTGAAGCACGGCCCATGGATGACCCCATCCTGACGATCGACGAGCGCGAAGCCTTGCTGCGCCCTTGCGAAGCAGACGCCAAACGCTCAAGCAGCCCCTAGCACACACAAACACCCAATGAGCGACCTCGACCATTTTGTCGGCACCCGTGAAGTCAGCGGCCAGCACGCTTTTGATATCGCGGCCCTTAGCAACTACCTGCAGCAACACCTGCCTGGCTTTTCAGGCCCGCTGTCGGTGGAGATGTTCAAGGGCGGTCAGTCCAACCCCACCTACAAACTCATCACGCCTGGCAGCGCGTATGTGATGCGCGCCAAGCCCGGGCCGGTGGCCAGGCTGCTGCCGTCGGCGCACGCGGTCGAGCGCGAGTTCCGTGTCATGCAAGGCCTGGCCGGCACCGACGTGCCGGTGGCGCGAATGCATTGCCTTTGCGAAGACGAGTCTGTCATTGGCAGGGCTTTTTACGTGATGGACTTTGTACCGGGCCGGGTCTTGTGGGACCAGTCTTTGCCCGGCATGACGCCTGTCGAGCGCGCGGCTATTTATGACGAGATGAACCGCGTCATCAGTGCCCTGCACCGCGTGCGCTTTGCCGAACACGGGCTGGCCGACTACGGCAAGCCGGGCAATTACTTCGAGCGACAGATCGGCCGCTGGAGCAAGCAGTACGCCGCGTCCATCACAGAGCCCATCGAAGAGATGGACAAGCTCATAGCCTGGCTGCCGGCCCATATTCCGCCGGCCGCCATGGACCCGGCGATGGTCTCTATCGTGCATGGTGACTACCGGCTCGACAACCTGATGTTTCACCCCACCGAGCCGCGCGTGCTGGCCGTGCTGGACTGGGAGCTCTCCACGCTCGGCCACCCGCTGGCCGACCTGAGTTACCACTGCATGGCTTGGCATATACCGCCCGGCGCCTTTCGCGGCATTGGCGGTCTGGACCTGGCCGGCCTGGGCATACCAACAGAAGCCGAGTACGTGCGCCGCTACTGCGAACGCACCGGCCTCAGCACCCCCGAAGCACTGCTGGCCGACTGGGACTTCTACCTGGCCTACAACCTGTTTCGCATGGCGGCTATCCTGCAAGGCATTGCCAAGCGGGTTGAAGCCGGCACCGCTGCCAGCGCGCAGGCCGTGGCCTCGGCTGCAGGCGCCCGGCCGCTGGCGCAAATGGCCTGGCGTTTTGCACTGCAAAGCCAGCACAAAGCCAGTCCCAGGCTCTGAATCCGGCCTGCATTTTTTGATTTCATTACTCACGTTTATCAAGGCACCTTCATGAACTTCGACTACAGCCCCAAGGTTCAACACATGCAGGCCCGCCTGCTCGAGTTCATGGACGCGCATGTTTACCCGAACGAAGACCGCTTCTTTCAGGAAATCGCCGACAACCGCGCCAAAGGCAATGCTTGGATTCCCACCACCCTGATCGAGGAGCTCAAGCCCAAGGCCAAGGCCGCCGGGCTCTGGAACCTGTTTTTGCCCCACTCGCCGCGCGCGCCTGAAGGGCTGTCCAACCTCGAATATGCGCCACTGTGCGAGATCATGGGCCGCGTGCCCTTTGCCGCCGAGGTGTTCAACTGCGCCGCTCCCGACACCGGCAACATGGAAACCATTGCCCGCTACGGCTCTGAAGCCAACAAGGACCGCTGGCTGGACCCCTTGCTGCGCGGCGAGATCCGCTCGGCCTTTTTGATGACCGAGCCCGAAGTCGCCTCTTCGGACGCCACCAACATCCAGTGCAGCATCCGCCGCGAGGGCGATGAGTTCGTGCTCAATGGCCTGAAATGGTGGTCTTCCGGCGCGGGTGACCCGCGCTGCGCCATCTACATCGTCATGGGCAAGACCGACCCCGAGGCCGGCCGCCACGAGCAGCAGTCCATGGTGCTGGTGCCCGCCGACGCCCCCGGCATCACCGTGATCCGGCCACTGACGGTGTTTGGCTATGACGATGCGCCGCACGGCCACATGGAAGTGCGTCTGAAAGACGTGCGCGTGCCGGTCGGCAACCTGCTTCTGGGCGAAGGCCGCGGCTTTGAAATTGCCCAGGGCCGCCTCGGCCCCGGACGCATTCACCACTGCATGCGCAGCATCGGTATTGCCGAGCGCGCCCTTGAGCTCATGTGCAAGCGCCTGAATTCGCGCGTGGCCTTTGGCAAAGCAATCGCCAGCCAGTCGGTCTGGTCCGAACGCATCGCCGATGCGCGCTGCATGATCGAGCAGGCCCGCCTGCTCACGCTCAAGGCCGCCTACATGATGGACACGGTCGGCAACAAGGTTGCCAGGGCCGAAATCGCCATGATCAAGGTGGTGGCGCCCAGCATGGCCTGCCAGATCATCGACTGGGCCATCCAGGCCCATGGCGGTGGCGGCGTGTCAGGTGACTTTCCGCTGGCCTACGCTTACGCCAGCCAGCGCACGCTGCGACTGGCCGACGGTCCCGATGAAGTGCACCGCGCCTCGCTGGCCAAGCTTGAGCTGGCCAAGCATTTGCTCATGCCCGGCCAGGTCGAGATGCCGGTCACCCGCGGGTTTTAAAACCGCTGTCGCCCAAAGATGGCACTTTCCCTTAAAGTGCGGCTTTCCCCTTCACCGCAACATGTCAGGAAAACCATGATTCAGGTTCACTCATGGGCCACGCCCAACGGCCACAAAGTCCACATCATGCTCGAGGAGTGCGGCCTGCGTGAAGGCCGCGACTGGCAGGCCATACCCGTCAACATAGGCAAGGGCGACCAGTTCAAACCCGAGTTTCTGGCCATCAGCCCGAACAACCGTATCCCCGCCATCGTGGACCCGGACGGCCCTGACGGCAAACCCATCTCGCTGTTCGAGTCGGGCGCCATTTTGCTGTACCTGGCGGCCAAGACCGGCAAGTTTTTACCCAAAAGCGACCGCCAGAAATACCAGGTGCTGCAATGGCTGATGTTCCAGATGGGCGGCGTCGGCCCCATGCTCGGCCAGACGCATCACTTTCGCATCTACGCCCCGGAAAAGGTCGAATATGCCATCAACCGCTACACCAACGAAACCAAGCGCCTGTATGGCGTGATGGACAAGCAACTGTCTACCCACAAGTTCATTGCCGGCAACCAGTACACCATCGCTGACATCGCCATCTTCCCCTGGCTGCGCAACTGGGCCAACCAGGGCATCGACTGGGCCGACTACCCGCACCTCAAGCGCTGGTTTGACCTGATCGCCGCCCGCCCAGCCGTGCAGCGCGGCGTCCAGGTGCTGGCCGCCCTGCGCCCGCCCGTCAACGACGACAAGGCCAAGGAAATCCTGTTCGGCAAAACCCAGCTGGTCCGCCGCTGATCCGCAAAAAAGGGGCGGGCCCGGCGCAAACCGGCCTGGATCGCGCTATAATCCTGGACTTGTCGGAGTGTGGCGCAGTCTGGTAGCGCACCTGGTTTGGGACCAGGGGGTCCAAGGTTCGAATCCTTGTACTCCGACCATAATTTCTTACAAAAAAGCTCACCTTGTGGGCTTTTTTTGTATCTGCCCGTAGCTCAGTTGGATAGAGCATCAGCCTTCTAAGCTGAGGGTCGGGGGTTCGATCCCCTCCGGGCAGACCAATTCTTCATCTCAAACAGTCTCACAACATCACACAGCTTGCTTTATTTCCAAGAAGCAAAGAGCTGGTACAGCTTGTACATATAGTTTTCTTCCATCGAAAAGACCACCATCATTTGCTGACGCTGTGGGTTAATGGCAATGCGTTGGCCTCTGTATCCGTTAAGGTAAAAGGTACCGCTTGGGTCTTCAAAATTTTCTGTCCAAATTTGATAGCCATAGCCTTTAAAGGACCGGCCTATCCAAAACTCATCGCCAAATGACTTAGATTCGTTTTGAATTTGCGTGGTGCTCGCTTTTTCAACAAATCGGTTGTAGCAATCCGCTGTTGGCGTTCTCCGCTCATCCATGATGTGCAAGCCTATGCGGGCCCAATCACGCAAGGTTGCGTGAAAGCTGGGTTGCGTAATGCCTTTTTGATCATGAATCCAATAGGCCACATCTTCAGCCTGAACGCTAGGCCAAAACAATGTTGCAAATGACTTAGAAAACTCGGGACGGTCTTGCCCGCCAGCGACAAAGGCAAGGGCTTGCGTGTCTAAATTTTTATAAGAAAACTCTTCACCCGCAGTCACTGAACTTTGGTCCTGCTTTTTTTGCGGCGCACCATAATCGTGTAATTGTTTTTGAACATCCGCGTAGCCTGCGTACCAAGGGTTCCCAGCAAAGGCATTGGGTACATGGGCTGGCGGATTTAAGGGGTGTCCTCCTCTCTTGGCAGACCCTCGGGCTGCACCGCTGGCCATCATGAGCAATTGCCGCACTGTAGCCTCCCCGTACTGCGTGTCAGCAAGCCGGTCGTCATAGGACTTGGCTTTACGGTCCAAGTCTGGCAACAAGCCCGAACAATGAACCCGGCCCACATTGAGAGCTGTGAGAGATTTGCTCATGGAATAACCCAGAAGCGGCGTTTTAGGGCCAACTTGAGGGTGGTAGCGCTCAAAAATAATCTCCCCCTTTTCGACAAGCAGAATGGCCAGCGTAGGGTTAGTTTCAAAAATCCGATTCGCGTTTTGGATAAGTGCGCGTTGCTTAAAACTTAAGCTGGACGACAAGGGAAGTGGGCGGGGTCGGCCAGATGGTGGGATGGGGTAAACGGCCTTGAATTTTGAGAGTGAATCGACGCAATCAACCCCTCGGCAGTAAATTTGCAACCCGTTGGGCTGAATACCTTCAGGCGGTTGTGGCAACACACCGCCAGACTGAAGGCATTCGCCTAGGCTTTTTTGAGGGGTAAATTGCGTTGCCAGTGCATACGCTGGTGTGTTTCGCAGCAGGCAATAACCATCTTGCGTTTTCTTGATTTCAGGCCCAGGCACTTGGGCGTGTGCGCCCACTGCAATGCTGAAACATATCCCCAAAGAAACGTAAGAAAATTTCATAGTTCTTGTGAAATGAATGAACTCTGCAAAGCTTACATGAATTGCATAGCAAAGGCCTTGGCACTGCGGCTTTTTTAAGATGCCGCGTCAGGCTTTCACTGAGTTTGTCAATCTTGGTCCCTCTTTAAACTCTGGCGGTCAACTCCGATCGATCACCTGAGCAAATCTCGCTGCCGGCAGATCTCATGAAACCGGCATAATTCGACGGCTAATCAGTACGTCAAACAGGGATAAGTCCAGTATGCAAATTCAGCGCACCCAGGTCGCCATCATCGGTGGCGGCCCTGCCGGTTTGCTGCTAGGGCAATTGCTTCACAAAGCCGGCATTGACGCCGTCGTGATCGAGCGCCAAAGCCCCGACTACGTGCTCAGTCGCATCCGTGCCGGCGTGCTCGAGCAAGTCAGCATGGACCTGCTTGACGAAGCTGGCGTGGGCGCACGCATGCACCAGGAAGGCCTATTGCACGGCGGCTTTGACATGCTGTTCAAGGGCGAGCGCCACCGCATCGACATGCAGGCGCTGACCGGCGGCCAGCAGGTCATGGTCTATGGCCAGACCGAGGTCACGCGCGACCTGATGGACTCACGTCAGGCCGCGGGCCTGCCCACTGTGTACAACGCCGGCAACGTCACGGTGCATGACTTTGACACTGACCACCCGCGCGTGCGCTACGAAACTACCGGACCGAACGGCACTGAGCAGCAAGAAATCGCCTGCGACTTCATTGCCGGCTGCGACGGCTTTCACGGGGTTTGCCGGGCCAGCGCACCGCGCAACGCGATCCGCGAATACGAAAAGGTTTACCCCTTCGGCTGGCTGGGCGTGCTGGCCGACACGCCGCCGGTGCACCACGAGCTGATTTACGTCAACAGCCCACGCGGCTTTGCGCTGTGCTCGCAGCGCAGCCACACGCGCAGCCGCTATTACCTGCAAGTGCCACTGACCGACAAGGTCGAAAACTGGAGCGATGACGCCTTTTGGGGAGAGTTGCGCTTGCGGCTCGACACGGCGGCGCGTGCGCAACTGGTGACAGGCCCATCGATTGAAAAAAGCATCGCCCCGCTGCGCAGCTTTGTGACCGAGCCGATGCGCTTTGGCCGCATGTTCTTGGCCGGTGACGCGGCGCACATCGTACCGCCCACCGGCGCCAAAGGCCTGAATTTGGCGGCCAGCGATGTCAAGTACCTCTCTGGCGCTTTCATTGAGTTTTACCGCGACAAAACTACCGCGGGCATTGACGCCTACTCAGAGCGCTGCCTGCGCCGGGTTTGGCGCGCCGAGCGCTTTTCGTGGTGGTTCACCAGCCTCATGCACAGCTTCCCTGAAAATGGTGAGATCGGCCAGAAACTGCAAGAGGCCGAGCTCGACTACATCATCCACTCCGATGCCGGCTCGCGCTCGGTAGCGGAAAACTATGTCGGGCTGCCACTGAACTTCGGCGAATAAGCCGCCTGCTGCGCATGGGTTAAATTCAGTCCCATGACAAGCCCTCGCGCACGACACCCTGCACCGCCAGCCCCACCAAACTTGAAGACCCTGAAAGGCCTGCGCCTGCTCAGCCTGGCGCTGAACCTGCCCGGCCCGGCAGCCCTGATGCGTTG
>JBIKHR010000109.1:0-8221 GCA_044362035.1 Polaromonas sp.
AGTTGGAGAGGTCGACTAAATCACTAGGCTTTTCCGCTATACTTGACCAAATCAGTCGAGAACAAGCCATCACTTTAAAGGAAGCTTGAAATGCGCCTCACAACCAAAGGCCGCTTTGCGGTCACCGCCATGATTGACCTGGCCTTGCGCCAGAACAACGGACCTGTCACCTTGGCTGCCATCAGCCAGCGTCAGCAGATCTCCCTGTCGTATCTGGAGCAGTTGTTTGGCAAGCTCCGGCGCCATGAACTTGTCGAGTCCACCCGTGGCCCCGGCGGCGGCTACTCACTGGGCCGCAAGGCCAACGAGATCACCGTGGCCGATATTATCTTGTCGGTGGACGAACCCATCGATGCCACCCATTGCGGCGGCAAAGAAAACTGCATGGGCGAAGCTGGCCGCTGCATGACGCACGAACTGTGGGCATCGCTCAACAGCCGCATGGTCGAGTTCCTAGCCTCAGTCACCCTGCAAAAGCTGGTCGATGACCAACTGGCCAAGGGCGTGGTCATTGAAAACAGCCCGCAAATCAAAAAAGCGATCTTCAGCTCGCCCATCGTCAAGCCTGTGCGCGTCAACGGACCCAACTCGGTGTTTGCGCTGGGTAACGTTTTCTCCAAGAGCTGAGCCGGTACGCGCCGGCTGACTTTTCACCTTTTTCCCGTTAAACCTTCGTCATCAAAGAGCTCTCATGGACACGCCCCACTTTCCCATTTACATGGACTACAGCGCCACCAACCCCTGCGACCCGCGGGTGGTGGACGCCATGATTCCTTGGTTGCGCGAGCATTTCGGCAACCCGGCGTCTCGCAGCCATGCCTGGGGTTGGGAGGCCGAAGCCGCGGTTGAAAAAGCCCGCGACAACGTGGCCGCCCTGATCGGCGCCGACCCCCGCGAGATCGTCTGGACCAGCGGCGCGACCGAGTCCAACAACCTCGCCATCAAAGGCGCAGCGCATTTCTACAAGTCCAAGGGCAAGCACCTGATCACGGTGAAAACCGAGCACAAAGCCGTGCTCGACACCTGCCGCGAGCTGGAGCGCCAGGGCTTTGAAGTGACTTACCTGGACGTCCAGGCCGATGGCTTGCTCGACATCGATGTGCTGAAGGCGGCGATTCGCCCCGACACCATCATCGTCAGCGTTATGTTCGTCAACAACGAGATCGGTGTCATTCAGGACATCCCGGCAATCGGCGCCTTGTGCCGTGAACGCGGCATCATTTTTCATTCGGATGCGGCGCAAGCCACAGGCCGCGTGGACATTGACCTGAGCACGCTGCCCGTGGACCTGATGAGCCTGACTTCGCACAAGACTTATGGCCCCAAAGGTATCGGCGCGCTGTATGTGCGTCGCAAGCCGCGCATCCGCCTCGAAGCGCAGATGCATGGCGGCGGTCACGAGCGCGGCATGCGCTCGGGCACCCTGCCCACTCACCAGTGCGTCGGCATGGGCGAGGCCTACCGCATCGCCAAAGAAGAAATGCACGCGGAAAACAAACGCATCCGCGGCCTGCACGAGCGCATGCTGGCGGGCCTGAAAGACGTCGAAGAAGTCTTCCTCAATGGCCACGCCGACAAGCGCGTGCCGCATAACCTGAACATGAGTTTCAACTTCGTTGAAGGCGAGTCGCTGATCATGGGCATCAAGGGCCTGGCTGTTTCCAGTGGTTCGGCCTGCACCTCGGCCAGCCTGGAGCCCAGCTACGTGTTGCGCGCTTTGGGCCGCAGCGACGAGTTGGCGCACAGCAGCTTGCGCATGACCATCGGCCGTTGGAGCACGGAAGAAGAAATCGATTACGCCGTGGCCACCATCAAGGAAAACGTTGCCAAGCTGCGCGAACTCTCCCCCCTGTGGGAAATGTTCAAGGACGGCGTGGACCTGTCCACCATCCAGTGGGCGGCGCACTGACCATTTTCACCGGCGGGCGGTCTTAACAAGATCAGTTCGTGAACCTCATTCAGACCAGGAGTTAATTCAATGGCTTACAGCGAAAAAGTGGTGGACCACTACGAAAACCCCCGCAATGTCGGTTCCTTTGAAAAAGGCGACGAATCCGTGGGCACTGGGATGGTGGGCGCACCGGCCTGCGGCGACGTGATGAAGTTGCAGATCAAGGTCAATCCGCTGACCGGCGTCATCGAAGACGCGCGTTTCAAGACCTACGGTTGCGGCTCGGCCATTGCTTCCAGTTCCCTGGTGACCGAATGGGTCAAGGGTAAAACCCTGGACGAGGCGGCCAGCATCAAAAACAGCGCCATCGCCGAAGAGTTGGCCCTGCCGCCCGTCAAGATCCACTGCTCAATCCTGGCCGAAGACGCCATCAAGGCCGCGGTCAACGACTACAAGCAAAAGCACGCCCATTAATTTTTTGTGAGTCTTCCAAGATGTCCGTAACTCTCACTGATGCCGCTGCGCGCCACGTAACGCGCTACATGACCAAGCGCGGCAAGGGTGTTGGCGTTCGTCTGGGCGTCAGGACCACAGGCTGTTCGGGCCTGGCCTACAAGCTCGAATACGCCGATGAAATTGCTCCTGAAGACGTGGTCTTTGAAGACAACGGCGTGAAGGTGCTGGTGGACCCGAAAAGCATGGCCTATATTGACGGCACACAACTCGACTTTGTGCGCGAGGGCCTGAACGAAGGCTTCAAGTTCATCAACCCGAACGAGCGCGACCGTTGCGGATGCGGAGAGAGCTTTCGGGTCTGAATCGCACCAAGCCTTGAGACGGCTGCCGCCTTCACTCCCGGTGCTGGCGGCTTTTTTCTTGGCCCTGCCTTGTTATGAACCTGCAATCCACTGACTTTGAGCTGTTTCAGCTGCCCGTGCAGTTTGCGCAGCCACGCGAGTTGATCGATGCACGCTGGAAAGAACTGCAGCGCCAGGCACACCCCGACAAATTCGCCGCTCAAGGCGCTGCCGCCCAGCGCCTGGCCATGCAATGGTCGGTGCGCATCAACGAGGCTTACCAGCGCCTCAAAGACCCATTGGCCCGCGCCAGCTACCTGTGTGAACTTCATGGCGCGCCCATTCGCGCCGAGAACAACACTGCCATGCCGCCGGCCTTTCTGGTCCAGCAAATGGAATGGCGTGAAGCGCTCGAAGATGCCGTTACCATGGCGCAGCTCGAGCAACTGGCAGGCGACACCCGGGTCGCGGAAAATACGCAACTGGCCGTGATTGCCCGTGCGCTTGACCAAGACAAAGACCACGTCAGAGCGGCCAATGAAGTTCGCAGCCTGATGTTTATCCAGCGCTTTGCTCAGGAAGTCGAAGCCCGCATTGATCTTCTCGCCCCTTAAAAGAGCCGTTCACCATGGCATTACTTCAGATTTCAGAACCCGGACAGGCACCCGATCCGCACCAGCGGCGCATTGCCATCGGCATTGATTTAGGAACCACCCACTCGCTGGTGGCCAGCGTGCGCAACGGCGTGGCCGAATGCCTGCCGGATGCGCAAGGCCGCGTGATTTTGCCCAGCGTGGTGCGTTACCTCAGTGCTGAAAAGCGCCAGATCGGCTTTGACGCATTGGCCGCGCAGCTGGAAGACCCGCACAACACCATCGCCTCAGTCAAGCGGCTCATGGGCCGCGGCTTGCGCGACATCGACAACGCGTCGCGCCTGCCTTACCAGCTGATTGATAAACCCGGCATGGTCGCGGTGCAGACAGCTGCTGGCGAAAAAAGCCCTGTAGAAGTCAGCGCCGAGATTCTGGCCACGCTGCGCTTTCGCGCCGAAGACACTTTTGACGACGACGTTTACGGCGCGGTCATCACCGTGCCTGCTTACTTTGACGAAGCACAGCGCCAGGCCACCAAGGACGCAGCCCAACTGGCTGGCCTGAACGTGATGCGCCTGATAAACGAGCCCACTGCCGCAGCCATCGCCTACGGCCTGGACAACCGCAGCGAAGGCGTCTTCGCGGTCTATGACCTGGGCGGCGGTACCTTCGACATTTCTATTTTGCGTTTGACCCAGGGCGTGTTCGAGGTGGTTGTCACCGGTGGCAACTCGGCGCTGGGCGGTGACGACTACGACCGCGCGCTGGCCGACTGGGCTTTGGCACAGGCCGGCATCACGGCTGTGGAGAGCGCGGCTGACAAGGCCGCTTTGCTGCATGCTGCGCGCGCCGCCAAAGAAGCGTTGAGCACGCAGTCCAACGTGGTGTTTACGCTGGCGCTGGCGCAAGGGCGTATTGACGCCGTGCTGACTCAAGCGGACTTCGAGGCCGCTACCGCCACGCTGACCGCCCAGACCATGGGCGCTGTGCGCAAAGCCTTGCGCGATGCCAAGCTGGGCAAAGACGACATTCAAGGCGTGGTGCTGGTGGGCGGCTCGACCCGCATGCCGCAAATCAAACAAGCTGTGGCTGACTTTTTTAACCGCGAGCCGTTGACGAACCTGAACCCCGATGAAGTGGTAGCCCTGGGGGCGGCGATCTCCGCCAACCAGTTGGCAGGCAACCACACCGGCAACGAACTCTTGCTGCTTGACGTCATTCCGTTGTCGCTCGGGATTGAAACCATGGGCGGACTGGTCGAGCGCATCGTGCCGCGCAACCAGACCATTCCCACCGCCATGGCGCAAGACTTCACCACTTACAAAGACGGCCAGACCGCGCTGGCTCTGCATGTGCTGCAAGGTGAGCGTGACCTGGTGGCCGACTGCCGCAGCCTAGCGCGCTTTGAGCTGCGCGGCATCCCGCCCATGGCCGCCGGTGCGGCGCGTATCCGCGTGACCTTCACGGTAGACGCCGACGGCCTGCTCAGCGTGAGTGCGAAAGAGCAGGGCAGTGGGGTCGAGGCGCACATCGACGTCAAACCGTCATACGGCCTGTCGGACGACGACATCGCCCGCATGTTGCAAGACAGCTTTTCGACTGCCCAGCAAGACATGGCCGCTCGCGCCCTCGCCGAAGCCCGCGTGGATGCAGACCGCATGCTGCTGGCAACCCAAAGCGCGCTCAACGCCGATGCCGACTTGCTGGACGTCGGCGAACGCAGCCAGATTGACCTGCTGATGGTCGCCGTTGTCCAAGCCCGTGAACATGCCGACGCCGCCGGCATTGAGGCCGCCAACCAGGCGCTGGCCAAAGGTACTGAAAACTTTGCGGCCCAGCGCATGAACCGGGGTATCCAGAAAGCCCTGGCCGGCAAGAACATCGAAACCGTCTAAGCGCAGAACCCAACCCTTTCCAACGACACGCCATGCCCATCATCAAGATCCTGCCGCATCCCGAATACTGCCCCCAAGGCGCTGAAGTGAGTGCGCCAGCCGGCACCTCCATCTGCGAAGCCCTGCTCGACAACCACATCAATATTGAGCACGCCTGCGACATGAGCTGCGCCTGCACCACTTGCCACGTCATCGTTCGAGAAGGCATGAAGTCGCTCAATGCGCCTGACGAAAACGAAGAAGACTTGCTGGACCGCGCCTGGGGCCTAGAGCCCAACTCGCGTCTGAGTTGCCAGGCCTTTCTGGCGCAGTCCGACGTCACCGTCGAGATTCCCAAGTACTCCATCAATCACGCCAAGGAAAACCATTGAGCTGAACGGATAATCGCGCCATGCGTCAAATTGTTCTGGACACTGAAACCACCGGCCTGTCAGCCGAAAACGGCGACCGCATTATCGAGATCGGCTGCGTCGAAATGGTCGCCCGCAAGCTCACGGGCAACAACCGCCACTTTTACCTGAACCCCGGGCGCGACAGCCATGAAGACGCGTTGAAGGTCCACGGCATCAGCAATGAGTTTTTGCGCGACAAGCCCAAGTTCGGGGCCATCGCCGACGACTTGCTGGCCTACCTGGAGGGCGCCGAAGTCATCATCCACAACGCACCCTTTGACGTCAGCTTCCTGAACAAGGAACTCTCGCTGATTGGCCGCGCACCCCTGGCTACCTGCGTGGCCAAAGTGGTGGACAGCCTGATGATGGCCAAGGAACTGTTCCCCGGCAAACGCAATTCGCTTGACGCCCTGTGCGACCGCCTGGAAGTAGACAACTCCAGCCGCACCCTGCACGGCGCCTTGCTCGATGCCGAACTGCTGGCTGACGTTTACATCAACCTCACGCGCGGGCAAAACAGCCTGGTGATGGACATGCAGGCCGAACCCGAGACAGGTGTTGCCATGCCTACCGTCGATCTGCGCTCAATTGACCTGCCACTGCTGACGGCCAACGACCAAGAGTGTGGCGCCCACGAAAATCTTCTGGCCGGCATCGACAAGGCCAGCAAAGGCAAGACAATCTGGCGCGCCCTGGCCGCTCAGGGGTAAAAGACCCGCTAAAAACACCTATAATTTACAGCTTGCCGCAAGGCAGCGGGAGATTAGCTCAGGGGTAGAGCACTGCATTCACACTGCAGGGGTCACAAGTTCGAAACTTGTATCTCCCACCACAAATTACCTAATGAAATCAAGCACTTAGAGGCGACTCTAGGTGCTTTTTCTTATGTTCAAAGTAGTATGGTCCGGGTTTACTACTTCTCATAGATTTTTCTGAGTCTTTTCATAGATTTCGGATGAGTCAAACAAGCCCATTTCAATGAGTCCGCAGTGACGCCCACATGGCTTGCACGGTTCTTTGTGTTTTGCTCTTGGTGTCACGCATCTGGCGCTGTGCGCAGCTTGAAAAAATCGCTACGGTTTTTTGAACTGCCGCCAGCTACCCCCAGCCCTAGAGCGTAAAACGCGTTGTAGGGCTTTTTTAATGCCCGCATGGGTTGCCCAAATGGGTCCTGCGCCCGTTAAAAATTGGGCCGCGAAAAATTTAGGTGGAAATAGGGGGTGCAAGGATTTCGTGCTATCCAGTAGACGGAATGCCAACTGACTGATAGAAGTGATTCAAGTAAGCAGTTTTATAACTCTTGGACGCGGCCAGCGCATGTCTTTGGAGCTCGGTAGCAGGGTAGTTGACCTCCCCCGCTTCGATAACTACCCCATAAACTTCAGCGGCGTAGTCAATTGTCATGAGTTCATTGCGCACATCAGCCAGAACTTTGTCTGCCGACCGTTCCATCGGGTCACCAAATCCACCGGCACCCGCTTGGATATGCAGGAATTCGTCGCCTTTGACCAGCGGCGTGCTCTTCATGGGGCAAACGGGCAACAGGGTCTGGCCCGGTCCAGGGTTAATCACGTTCCAGGAAGGCGTACCTGGCATGCCGCCCGACAAGCCGTAGGGCAGGATATCGCGCCGGTCCGACCGCATGATTAACTCGGCCTCGTCCTCTAGCAAGCGGTAGCCGCGCATCAGCGCAACGCCACCGCGATGCCGCCCTGGCCCCCCCGAGTTTTGAACAAAAGCGTAACGGGTCACCTCCACCGGATGGCGGGATTCCAATAACTCGATCGGTGTATTGCCCAAGTTGGCGGCAGGATTGGAAATCCCCTCTTGACCGTCACGCGCCATGCTGCCGCCCCAGCAGCCCATCAACCCGCCGGAGACAAGGAACGGTTTGTTGTTATGCCGACGCCGACCCGAGATATGGGGCGCTGAGGAGCCGCCCTCATTGGCCGCAGGTATGCGATGCGGCAAGATTTGAGAGAAAGCGCCCAAAATGGTGTCAAACATTCGAAAGCAGATCACGCCGCGCGCGCCGCAGGCGGCCGGTTCTTCAGGGTTGACGATGGATCCCTTAGGCGCACTAACGGAAATGGCACGCATGTAGCCCTCGCAACTTGGAATAGCTGCCCCAATAGCGCAGCGCACCGCAAGATAGGCCATCGCGTAGGTAGTGGGCATCGGACCATTGATGGCGGCCTTGACCTGCTTGGAGGTTCCCGTCCAGTCGATTGAGATCTGGTCACCCGCGATGGTCAGAGCCACTTTGAAACGTATGGGCTCAGGCTCGGTACCCAGCCCATCGAAGAAATCTTCGTAATGGTAAGTACCATCAGGCAAGGCACTAATCTCGGCGCGGATCAAGCGCTCAGCATAGTTGTGCAGTTCTTCGGTGTACAAACGGAATTGGGTTGCACCAAATCGCTGGATCAGGTTCGTGAGGCCGCGCTCACCGTTTCCGCACGCTGCCAACTGGGCTCGGATGTCTCCCAGAACTTCTGTGGGTTGACGCGAATTTTTTTCGATCAAGCGAAAAATGGCTTGATTTGGTTGTCCTGCCTCGTACAGCTTCAAGGCGGGTATGCGCAAGCCCTCCTGGTACACCTCGGTGGCATACACCGCCATGCCCCCGGGCGCGATACCGCCCACATCAGCC
>JBIKHR010000110.1:0-8220 GCA_044362035.1 Polaromonas sp.
GCGCTTGAAGACCTTGCGTCTCAAGGGCATGCTGGAATTGGAAGTCGACGAAGACGACAACCGCGTCAAGTACATCACCCCAACTGATCTTTCGCGCCGCTACCTCAGTGAATTGGGTCAGTCTGTGTTGCGGGCTGCCGCCTGAAGGCTTGTTTGCCGGCACTTGAGGCACAGCAACTCGCTGGGCATTACTGCTCAATAAAGCGCAACATGAAGGCGCCAAAGCGCGCCCCATCGTGGCCTTGGTTCAAGCTGCTGATGCGGTCGTGGTAGACCGATTCACCGAACATCGCCCGCCGCTTACCGAGCAAAAATTCGCAGTAGCGCTCGTCAAATTCCGGATGCGGTTGAACGCACAACACCTGCTGGTCAATGGCGTAAGCCGCAATCGGGCAATGCGCATTGCTGGCCAGTAAAGTGGCGCCTGCCGGCAATTCAAAGACCTGGTCCTGATGGCTGGCCAGCAGGGCCAGCGTGCCCTGCGCATCGGCAAACTCTACAGGCCCATGCCAGTCATACACCGTGCGGCCCACACCCCAGCCTTGAGGGGCTCGCGCAACGCGGGCGCCCAGGCAGTGCGCAATCAACTGATGCCCGAAACACACGCCGATCAGCCGCTGGCCTTGGGCCAGCAACGCGCTGACATGCTCGCGCAAGTCCACCACCCAAGGCTCGTCAGAAAACGAATCGGCCCGGCTGCCTGTCAGCAATACGGCGTTGTAGGCGTTAAAAGAGTCGGGGTAGTGACCCTGCCGGGCGCTGAACGCATCAATGCTGCCCCGGTAACCGGCGGCGCGCAGCAGGCCCTCGAACATGGCGGCATAACTGCCCCAGACGGGCGCACCGTCAGGGTCGATCAGGTCATTGTCAAGAATACAGATGCGCATGAGAGCTGATCATAAAGCTGATCAGTGCGGGAAAGAGCCCGCTCTGCCACGGATTGGCGGAAGCTCAGGGATTCGAACCCTGGAAACCTTTCGGTTTGCCGGTTTTCAAGACCGGTGCAATCGACCACTCTGCCAAGCTTCCAAGCCGGCAAGTTTAACCTGTACGCACACCCAGCCGGACTGCGCCGTAAAGCGGCACGCCCCACAGCGCGCGAAAGCTGGCGCAAGCCAGTGCGGTGCTGAAGTCGTAGGCTTCCATGATGGGATGCTCGGACAACAATGTCAGCCGCGGGTGTGGCGCGGTGAAGTCGCGCATGTGGCGCGGGCCCCATTTGAATTCGGCTTGAGTGTGGCGCACCGACGGGTGCAGGGCCGCGCAGCCGGTGACCATCCAGCTCAAGGTGTCGCATAAAAACTCTGAGCCCTCTGGGGCGTTGTGCCCGAACTCATGCAGCACGCGTTCGACCTCATGCGCATGCAGGTACATCAGCACACCTTCGCAAATCAAGAGCACCGGTTGCCGGCTCTCCCGTTCCGGCAGGCCCAGCGCCTGCCACCAGCCCGGCATGGTCAGGTCCAGCGTGGCCTGACGATGGCGCTTGCCGGCGGCCGGCAACAAACGCTTGCGCATGGCCATCACCTGCGGCACATCGGCGTCCAGCCAGTGGTTGCTGCCACGGTCCAGCCATTGAAAATAATGGGCCAGCCCGCAACCGAGATTGACACCCAGCGCCTGCGGGTAGCGGTCAAAAAATTCAGTTGCCAGTTGCCTGAAAAGTCGGGTGCGCGAGAGCACGCCAAAGACGCTGGCCTTGTCGCTCATAAAGGGCGCCACATCGACCTCCAGCTGCGCCAGCGCGTGCGCTGCATGGGCGTCACCCACGGCAAAGCCCGGAAAGATATCGTCGCCGAAGGCGCGCGTCACCAGCGGGATCAGCAGCGTGGAGGGAACGCCATCTAGCTTGAACTCCGGCGTATGGGGGCGGGCAGGTGAAACGCGTTGATCCATCACGCGATCATCGCGATGAACGCTCAGCCATGCCGCTGGTCTTGTGTCGGCTTGTAAGCGCGCGCGGCGGGCGCGTCTGTTCAGCTGGCCCTGAGCATGCCTTTGGTTTCGATGAAGTCGATGATCTTCGCCAGGCCGGTTTGCGTCTTGAGGTTGGTCATGACAAAAGGCTTGAGGCCTTTGGCGGTAGTCCGCATGCGGATGGTGTCTGCCTCCATCACGCCCAAGTCGGCGCCCACGTAGGGGGCCAGGTCGGTTTTGTTAATGACGAAGAGGTCGCTCTTGGTGATACCGGGACCGCCCTTGCGCGGAATTTTTTCGCCGGCTGCGACATCGATCACGTAGATCGTCAGGTCGCTCAGCTCGGGGCTGAAGGTGGCCGCCAGGTTGTCGCCGCCGGACTCGACAAACACCACGTCGGCGTTAGGAAAATCAACCAGCATGCGATCAATCGCCTCAAGGTTGATGGAAGCGTCTTCGCGAATGGCCGTGTGCGGACAGCCGCCGGTTTCTACGCCCATGATGCGCTCGGCGTCCAGCGCGCCGCTGACGGTCAGCAGGCGCTGGTCTTCCTTGGTGTAGATGTCGTTGGTGATGGCCACCAGGTCGTATTTCGCTTTCATGCCCTTGCAGAGCATTTCCAATAAGGTGGTTTTGCCGGAGCCCACAGGCCCGCCTATGCCCACGCGCAAAGGCGGCAGTTTTTTGGTGCGGTGGGGAATGTGGTGCAGGCTCATGGTGGGCTTTGAAGTGTCAAAAAAAGTGGCCGCTCAAGAGCGGAACAAGCGTGAGTACTGGGTTTCATGGCGCGCCGACAAGATCGCCAGCATGGGCGAGAAAGCCTGGCGGTCAGCATCTGGCATGACCAGCGCGGCTTCGACCGCCGGCGGTATCTCGCGGCTGAGCCGGGCCAGCAGGCGCTGCCCGGCGCTTTGGCCCAAAGGCACCGACTTGAGCGCCGCTTGCATCATGTTTTCGGCCCAGCCAAAGGCATAGGCCAGCAGGCAGTCGCGCAGGCTGGCAGCGGTCGGTGCAGCGGCCAGGGCAAAGGCGACAGGGTAGGTGGGCGGCAGCGCAGCGCATGCCGCAATGTGCGCCGCGTCGGCGCCTTCGTGGTTGCGCAGCCATTCGAGCAGGGACTTGCCCATCTGTTCGGTTTGCTGGCGCATCTCGCTGGTCTCGCGCGTCTGCAAAATCCAGTCGTTGAGTTCGCGCACGCGCTCAAGGTCTGCGCAGCGCCAGGCGGCAATGGCGTTGGCGATCACCGGCAGGTCAGAGCGCGCCAGGCTCAGCTGCAACTGTGCGCTGAGCCAGTCGGCCGCACTGGCTTCGTTGCTGATACCGCCCCATTCCACGGCCGCTTCCAGGCCTTCGGAATACGAAAAGCCGCCCACCGGCAGGGCCGGCGAGGCCAGCCAGATGAGTTGCAGCAGGCTGGCAGCGGGTAATGCGCCGGCCGGTGAGACAGCGTGGGTGGGCATGGGCAGCGCGCCTCAGGTCTTGGGCGGGCGCTGGGCGTGGAACTGAATGGGTACGGACAACGGCACTGCCGCAGGCACGGCAGGGTCATGGCTGTGCCCGTGACCGTGGCTGTGGTCATGCCCGTGGTCATGTCCGCAGTTGGGGCCGTGCACATGCGCAGCAGCGGGCACTTTGGCGTGGCTGTGCTCGCCATGATCGTCATGCGCATGGCCACCGTGGTGATGGCCGGCGTGCGTGGCTGCGCTGTAGGCGCCGCCCTCGGGTTCAAAAGCCTCGTCCACCGTGTTCACGATCAGATGCATGGCGCGCAGCAGTTCGGCCAGCACATGGTCGGGCTCGATCTTCAGGTGGTCGGGCTTGAGCTCGATCGGCACATGGCGATTGCCCAGGTGGTAGGCAGCGCGTGTCAGGTCAAAGGGCGAACCATGCGTGGGGCAGGCCGTGATGCGCAGCACCGCCTGCGGCGCAGCCAGCACCCGGACCATGGAGCCGTCTTCAGCCACCAGTACGTCACCACCGCGCAGCAGCGTGCCGCGCGGCAAGAAAACGCCCAAATGCCGGCCCAGCGAGTCGGTGGTGTCAAAGCGGCTTTTTTGACGCACGTCCCAGTCGAGCTCGACGGTGGCGGCGCGTTTGAGCAACACGGGTGCCAGGCCTTGGCCTTGCGCGATGACTTTGGAGGTTTGGAGCATGTGGCCTATTAAAACAAACTCAGAACAGGAAGTAGCGCTGCGTCATCGGCAAGCTGGTGGCGGGCTCGCAGGTCAGCAGCTCGCCGTCGGCGCGCACCAGGTAGGTTTGCGGGTCGATCTCCATGCGCGGCAGGTAGGCGTTGTGGACCATGTGCTGCTTGCGCACGCCGCGGATGTTTTTCACCGCGCTGAGGTTCTTGGCCAGGCCGAAGCGTTCCTTCACGCCCGCCGCCTGCGCCGCTTGCGACACAAAGGTTAGCGAACCACGGGCGACCGCGCCGCCAAAGCTGCCAAACATGGGACGGTAGTGCACAGGTTGCGGCGTTGGGATGGAGGCGTTCGGGTCGCCCATGGCGGCCAGGGCAATGAAGCCGCCCTTCAAAATGATGGACGGCTTAATACCAAAAAACGCTGGCCGCCAGACCACCAGATCAGCCCATTTACCGACTTCGATGGAGCCGACCTCGTGCGAGATGCCGTGGGCAATCGCCGGGTTGATGGTGTACTTGCTGATGTAGCGCTTGGCGCGGAAGTTGTCGTTGCGGGCGCTGTCTTCTGGCAACGAGCCGCGCTGCTGTTTCATCTTGTGGGCGTTTTGCCAGGTGCGGATGATGACTTCGCCCACGCGGCCCATGGCCTGGCTGTCGCTGCTCATCATGCTGATGGCACCCAGGTCGTGCAGGATGTCTTCGGCCGCAATGGTTTCCTTGCGGATGCGGCTTTCGGCAAAAGCCAGGTCTTCGGCAATCGACGGGTCGAGGTGGTGGCAGACCATCAGCATGTCCACATGCTCGTCGAGCGTGTTGACGGTGTAGGGCATGGTCGGGTTGGTGGATGACGGCAGAAAGTTGGCTTCGCCGACCACGCGCAGGATGTCCGGCGCATGACCGCCGCCCGCGCCTTCGGTGTGAAATGCGCACAGGCCGCGGCCCTTTGTGGCGGCAATCGTGTCCTCGACAAAGCCCGATTCATTGAGCGTGTCCGAGTGGATGGCGACTTGCACGTCGGTGTCTTCGGCGACATCCAGGCAGTTGCTGATGGCGGCCGGCGTCGTGCCCCAGTCTTCATGCAATTTAAGGCCGATGGCGCCGGCATTGATTTGCTCGTGCAAGGCCGCCGGCAGGCTGGCGTTGCCCTTGCCCAGAAAACCCAGGTTCATCGCAAAGGCGTCGGCCGCTTGCAGCATACGCTCCATGTTCCAGGGCCCGGGCGTGCAGGTGGTGGCAAAGGTGCCGGTGGCCGGGCCTGTGCCGCCGCCCAGCATGGTGGTCACGCCGGAGGTCAGCGCTTCCTCGATTTGCTGCGGGCAGATGAAATGAATGTGCGAGTCAATGCCGCCGGCGGTGACGATCATGCCTTCGCAGCTGATGATCTCGGTGCCCGGGCCGATGATGATGTCCACGCCCGGTTGCACGTCCGGATTGCCGGCCTTGCCGATGGCGGCGATGCGGCCGTCCTTCAAACCAATGTCGGCCTTCACGATGCCCCAGTGGTCCATGATGAGCGCGTTGGTCATGACGGTGTCTACCGCGCCTTGCGCCCGCATGGCCTGCGACTGCGCCATGCCGTCGCGGATGGTCTTGCCGCCGCCGAACTTGACTTCTTCGCCATAGCCGCCGGCGCGTAGCGTGTAGTCCGCTTCGACCTCAATCGTCAGGTCGGTGTCGGCCAAGCGCAAACGGTCGCCGACCGTGGGGCCAAACATTTCAGCGTAAGCGCGTCGTCCGATGCTGGCCATCAAAGTGCTCCTTGGGTGAGACCGCGAAAACCATAAACCTGGCGCTCGCCGGCGTAGTCCACCAGTTCGACGGTGCGTTGCTGGCCGGGCTCAAAGCGCACCGCCATGCCGGACGCGATATTCAGCCGCATGCCGCGAGCGGCCGCGCGCTCAAAACCCAGCGCCGCGTTGGTTTCGGCAAAGTGATAGTGCGAGCCCACCTGAATCGGCCGGTCGGCGGTGTTTTGCACCACCAGCGTGGTTGTGCGGCGGCCCGGGTTGAGTGCGTGCTCGCCCTCGTCAATGAAGTATTCGCCAGGGACCATGGCCATCATTTGCCGCCTTTGGACAACCAGATCGCCGCCGCCAAGCCCACACCCAGCGCCACAAAACCCCAGGCGTCCGTCACATGCCAATGGGAGCCGGCCAAGCCATGTCCGTCATGCGCCAGCGCCGGCACGCAGGCCACCAGGCCCAAGCAAAAAGCCAACAGGTTCAGAATTTGTTTTGGCATACAAGGCTCCAAATATTGAAATAAAAATGACAACGGGGTGAGTCAACAGATCGGCTGATGCACCGTGACCAGCTTGGTGCCATCCGGAAAAGTTGCCTCAACCTGGATGTCGTGAATCATCTCTGCAATGCCCTCCATCACGTCAGCGCGGGTCAGGATGGTGCGGCCTTCGCTCATGAGCTCGGCCACGGTCTTGCCGTCGCGCGCACCTTCCATGACGGCGGCGCTGATCATTGCCACGGCTTCGGGGTAATTGAGCTTGAGGCCGCGGGCGCGGCGGCGCTCGGCCAGCAGGCCGGCGGTAAAAATCAGCAACTTGTCTTTTTCGCGGGGGGTCAGTTCCATGGTTTCTCCGGGGGGGGCCAACTGCGCAGGCCCGAATGCACAAAAGGCAAGAACAGTGCCACGGCCGCCCCGCGCCCGCCGTGGCACAGAAACTGCACCGTTCAGGGCTTACCTGCTTGCCCATGAACGATACGCTCCCACTTTCGCCATCCGATCCCCTGGCGCAGGTGCGCGCGCCTGCCCCGGTGCAGCGCATCATCAAGGTCCGGCGCGACTACAACAGCTGGGTCGCCAGCGAGACCATGGAAGACTATGCGCTGCGCTACACGCCCCAGCGATTTCGCAAGTGGTCCGAGTGGCGGGTGGCCAATACGGCTTTCGGCGCCGCCTCGTTTTTGATCCTCGAGGCCGTGGGCGCCACCTTGCTGGTCCAGTACGGTTTCACCAACGCCTTCTGGGCCATTCTGGCCACCGGGCTCATCATTTTTCTGACCGGCCTGCCCATCAGCATTTATGCCGCGCGTTACGGCGTGGACATGGACTTGCTCACCCGGGGCGCAGGTTTTGGCTACATCGGCTCGACGCTCACCTCGCTGATCTACGCCTCCTTCACCTTCATCTTTTTCGCGCTCGAAGCCGCTGTCATGGCCTATGCGCTTGAGCTCGCGCTGGGCATACCGCCGGCCTGGGGCTACCTGATTTGCGCGCTGGTGGTCATTCCGCTGGTCACCCACGGCGTGTCGGCCATCAGCCGGCTGCAGATGTGGACGCAGCCGATCTGGTTGCTGATGCTGGTCGTGCCTTTTGTGTATGTGCTGGTGCGCGATCCTGGTGCTTTTTCAGGAGTCATGCACTACGCCGGTGAATTAAATCCCAGTGGCGGCTTTAATCTGCACCTGTTTGGTGCCGGGCTGACCGTTGGCATCGCCCTCATCACGCAAATCGGCGAGCAGGCCGACTACCTGCGCTTCATGCCCGTGCAAACGCCCGCCACCCGCTGGCGCTGGTGGGCTGGCGTGCTGGCCGGCGGCCCGGGCTGGGTGGTGCTGGGCGTGGTCAAAATGCTCTGCGGCGTGCTGCTGGCTTACCTGGCTATCAGCAACATGGTGCCGCCAGAAAGAGCCGTGGACCCGAACCAGATGTACCTGGCCGCCTACGAGTACGTGTTTCCGGACTATGGCTGGGCGGTTGCCGCCACGGCCATTTTCGTGGTCGTCTCGCAGCTCAAGATCAACGTCACCAACGCCTACGCCGGCTCGCTGGCCTGGTCCAACTTTTTCTCGCGCCTGACGCACAGCCACCCCGGGCGTGTGGTCTGGGTGGTGTTCAACACCCTGATCGCCTTCATGCTGATGGAGATGAACGTCTTCAAGGCGCTGGGCGACGTGCTCGGGCTGTACGCCAACATCGCCATCGCCTGGATGATGGCCGTGGTGGCCGACTTGGTCATCAACAAGCCGCTGGGGCTATCGCCCAAGGGCATCGAGTTCAAACGCGCGCACCTGTACGACATCAACCCGGTGGGCGTGGGCGCCATGGGGCTGGCCTCTGTGCTGGCAGTCACGGCGCACCTGGGCGTGTTTGGCCCGATGGCGCAGGCTTTTTCAGCGGTGATCGCCATGGTCACCGCACTG
>JBIKHR010000111.1:0-8206 GCA_044362035.1 Polaromonas sp.
AAGGCGCGCTGCCCTTGCCTTTTTTCACATGCGGGTCTTCGCTGATGTCGATGTGCTTGGGGAAAGCAGCTTTGCCCAGGCTGTCGAGCAAAAACGTGCTTTTGCGGTACAGCGCGCCGCCGCTGATGGCCTGCACGAAGCCGCCCAGCAGGCCGGCGGCCAGCGGTGACTCGAACAGCACCGGGCATTGCGTGGTGGGGATCTTGCGGCTTTTGAGCCTGGCCAGCGCGCGTTCGGCGGCGTAGCGGCCCACGGCCTGCGGGCTGGCGAGCTCGCTGGCGTCACGCATGGAGCTGTACCAGGAGTCGCGCTGCATCTGGCTGCCTTTACCGGCAATCGGCGCCACCGAGATGCTGTGCCGCGAGCTGGCGTAACCACCGCGGAAACCGCGCGTGTGGGCGCTGAAAAAATGGCTTTGCTGCGCCGACACACCGGCGCCTTCACTGTTGGTGATCAGGCGGCTGGTGCCGAGGGCGGCGGCTTCGCATTCGAGCGCCAGCACGGCGGCCTGCTCCGAATTGATGGCCCAGGGGTGAAACAAATCGAGATCGGGGTGCTTGCGCGAAATATCGCGGTCGGCCGGCAGGCCCGAGGTTTTGTCGGTGGCCGTGAAGCGGGCGATGTCGTAGGCGGCCTGCACGGTTTGCTCGATAGCCGCTTTGGAGAAATCGCTGGTGGAGGCGTTGCCGCGCTTTTGGCCCACATAGACCGTCACACCCAGAGATTTGTCGCGGTTGCGTTCAACATTTTCGAGCTCGCCCTTGCGCACACTCACGCTCAGGCCGCAGCCTTCAGAGGCCTCGGCCGCCGCGTCGCTGGCGCCGATTTTGGTGGCGTGTTTCAGGGCCGTATCGACCAGATCTTCAAAGAAGTCGCGGTGGTAGCTGAAGCCCGACTCGGGCTGGCTCATCTTTTGGGGGTCACGCGAGGCGCGCTTCAAAGTGTGGGAGGTCATGGGTCGCTATGATACTGACTGCATGAACATCAAGACTGTCAAAGGCTATTGGTCCAACGGACGCTTCGTCAAGCCCGAAGAAATTTTGGCCGAAGAGCAAGGCCCCCCAAGCAAAACCCAACTCAAGGCCGAGGCCGACGAGAAGCAGGCGCTGGGCGAAGCTTTGCTGACCTTGCGGCCCGACCTCATCAAGCGGCTGGACCTGCCGGAAAAGCTGCTCGAAGCTATCAAGGACTGCAAGAAGATCAGCAACTTCGAAGGCCGGCGACGGCAGATGCAGTTCATCGGCAAACTGATGCGCCCGCTCGACCCCGAGCCGATCCGTGAAGCCATTAACGAGCAGCTCAACGGCTCGGCCCAGCTCACGCTGTCGCTGCACCTGGCTGAACAATGGCGCGACAAATTGATTGCCGATGACGCTGCGATGGGCGACTGGCTGAACAGCTACCCCGATACCGACTCGCAGCAACTGCGTGCGCTGATTCGCCAAGCCCGCAAGGACATCCAACCCGAGAAACCGGGTGAAGCCGCGCGCCACGGCAAGTCCTACCGCGAAATTTTTCAGCTCGTCAAAGAAAAAATGGCGCATGTCCCCACTTGATACTGTTCGCATCGGCATCGTCTCGGTCAGCGACCGCGCCTCTACCGGCGTCTACGAAGACAAGGGCCTGCCGGCACTCAAAGACTGGCTGACACGCGCGCTGCGCAACCCGATTGCGTTTGAAGAGCGCCTGATCCCCGATGAACAGGCGCAGATCAGCGCCACCTTGATTGAACTCGTTGACGCTGGTTGCTCGCTGGTGCTGACCACCGGCGGCACCGGCCCGGCGCTGCGCGACGTCACTCCCGAAGCCACGCTGGCCGTGGCGCACAAAGAAATGCCCGGCTTTGGCGAGCAAATGCGGCAGATCAGCCTGAAATTTGTGCCGACCGCCATTTTGTCGCGCCAATGCGCCGTGGTGCGCGGGCAAAGCCTGATTTTGAATCTGCCCGGCCAGCCCAAAGCGATTGCCGAAACACTCGAAGGCCTGCGCGACGCAGAAGGCCAGAGCGTGGTGCCCGGCATCTTTGCCGCCGTGCCTTATTGCATTGACTTGATCGGCGGGCCTTACCTCGAGACCCGGCCTGAGGTCTGCAAGGCCTTCAGGCCCAAATCGGCACTACGTTCTTAGTCCTTCGGCCTGAGCCCTGTCGCCTGAGATTTCAGTCTGGATTTTGCGCCAGCAGGGCCCGCACTTTAGACAAGTCCGGCATGCCGCCAATCGCACCCGTGCCTGTCACTGACAGCGCTGCCGCAGCGTTGGCGCAGACCATGGCTTCCGGCAAAGTCTCTCCGCGGGCCAGCGCAGCCGCCAGCGCGCCAGTGAAGGTGTCTCCTGCGCCAATGGTGTCGGCCACGGCCATGCGCCGCCCCTTCAAACTCAACGGCGCCTGGCCGGCACGGTAGAGCACACAACCCTCAGCCCCCAGCGTCACCAGCACGGCGACAGCACCACGCGCCAGCAGTGCCTGGGCTGCACCTTGCACAGGCGCATCCGCCGCCATGCCGGCCAGCAAGCGCACTTCGCTCTCGTTGGGCGTGAGCAGGTCGGTCAAAGCGATCAGCGCGTCGGGCAAGGGCCGGGCGGGCGCAGGGTTGAGCAAGGTCAGGGCGCCGGCTTCACGGGCAATCTGAAAAGCCCGCTCGGTGGCGGCCAGCGGCACTTCACATGACGCCATGACGACGCGGCAGGCCAGCAGCGCACTGCGCGCGGCATCGGCATGTTGCGCAGACAAACCGGCGCCGGCACCTGGGCAGACAGCAATGCTGTTGTCACCGTCGTCGTAAACCAAAATTTGCGCCACACCACTGGACTCGCCTTCAGCCTGCACCACATGTTGGCTGTCGATGCCCTCGGCCTGCCAGAGCGCCAGGCCCATGCGGCCAAAGTCATCGGTGCCAATGCGGGCAATCAGGCTCACACGCGCGCCCTGACGGGCCGCAGCGACAGCGGCATTGCTGCCCTTACCCCCGGGGCTGATGGCAAAACCTGAAGCCATCAGCGTCTCGCCACGACCCAGGGGCCGGGAAATGTGCGAGACCAGGTCAGCGTTCCAACTGGCCACACAAACGACCTCGCACTCCACGCTAGGACTTGATGCCATAACCCATCGTTTGTGGCAGCCACAAAACGATCTGCGGGAAGTAAGTTACTAACACCAAGGACAAAATAGCCACGAATAGAAATGGCAAACCTTCCGTGACCATGTCCTTAACCTTGATTCCAGTTAGGGAACTAGTGACAAAAAGTAACATTCCAAACGGGGGGGTAGTCAAGCCAATCATCATGTTGATGACGATCAACACCCCGAAATGCACCAGATCGATATTGAGTGCCGTGACAGAAGGAAGCAACATGGGCACAAATACCAACAGCAGCACTGCGACATCCAAAAAGCATCCGAGCAGCAAAAACAAGAGGTTGACGAGAAGCAGGAACATCGCTTGGCTTAGCTGGAGACTCTGCACCCAAGACGATAGTTGCTGGGGAATGCCCTCTGCCGTGAATGCATACTGAATAACGTAAGAGGCTGCCACCATGAGAGCTACCACTGAAGTGGAGCGAGCTGAATCGACAACAACCGCAAAAAACTCCCGGCCGGTAAAGGCACGATAAATCCATCCGGCCAAGATCAGGGCATGTAAGGAAGCCACCGCAGCGGCCTCCGTCGGCGTAAAGGCGCCAGAGTAAATTCCACCTAGCAGTACTACCGGCAAGGACAAGGGCAAAAGTCCCTTCATCAACGTGGGCAGAAGTGTGCCGGCAGGCATCGGATCATCCTTGGGCATATTGCGGCGCCCCGCAATAAAATGAACAGTCAACATCATCAACCCGGCAATCAATAGTCCAGGCAAAACGCCACCCAAAAACAAGGCGCCCACGGACGCATTGGAATACATTGCATAAAGAACCATCGGAATGGATGGAGGGATGATCGGACCGATGATGGCCGAGAAGACCACCACCGCGCCAGCGAATCCAGGGGTATAACCGGGCTTACGCAGCATCGCCTTGATCGTAACTAGCCCAGGCCCCGCAGCATCGGCAATCGCACTTCCGCTCATGCCTGAAAAAATAACGCTAACCAGAATATCAACCTGTGCCAGACCTCCCCGCATTCGCCCGACAAGAACGCGTGCGAAGTCGAACAGTCGGTCACTGATGCTGCCGGCATTCATCAAGTTTGCAGCAAATATGAACAGCGGTACAGCCAGCAACACGTAGCTGTTATACATGCCGTTGAGGATTTGCTCAGCTGCGGTCCCGAGATCTTGCCCCTTTGCGACAAGGTATGCAATTCCAGCTGCCATCATAGAAAAGGCAATAGGTGCGCGTAGCAGCAAGCCCGCCGCCATCACTGCAATCAAAGTAATGAATGCGTTGCTCACAATTCAGACTCCCAGCGCGACGAAGTCAGTCGGAATATTCCGTAGATTTGGCGTATCACGACGAAGACCAGGAAAATAAGAAAGGGGAAGTAAACAACCCGCATTGAATAGCCTAGAACCGCCGTCTTTTCTCGGGCCATGAACTGCACATACGACCAAGACTCTGGCAACGCCGCCAGCAGCAGACCGCCGATCAGGAAACATCCAACAAGTCGCATCATGCGCTTTAGAAAGGGAGGCATGACCCCATAAAGCAGGTCGAAGGAAACGTGCTCACGCTCCCGACAAGCCAGCACGGCGCCCAGAAGAACAATCCAGATATAGAGAATGACCGCGAGTTCATCTGTCCAACTCAAGGGCTTGTTAAAGATGAAGCGCGCAATCACTTGAATGATAAACAAGACGAACATCAAAAAAAACAGGATCCCGGTGAGCGCATTTGCGCCGGCCTTAGCCCGCTGAAAAAGAGACGCCATGCCGGTAAACTTTGAATTCATACGAGCTTATGTAATCAAGTTGACGATAAGTTGATCGGGTGTAGGCGTTGCCTTTCCGCCGCGCCCACCTTGCCGCAGCTCCATGGCGGTGAGCCACTCCACAAAGGCGTGCTTGAGCTGCGCAAGGACAGGTTCAAAGGCAAGATCATTTGCGAGGTTAAATTGCTCGTCAGGATCGTCTTCAAGATCAAAGAGTTGATACAGGGTGTCCTCTTGATGCGGAATAACGGGGTGGTAGATATGCAGCTTGTAACGGTTTGCACGCACCATGGTTGCGTGAATAGGGGGCTCCCATGGAAGGCCTGATTTACTGATCCCCGAGTTGCGGTAAGTGCAGACCACGAAGGGATGAACTTCAGCGACTTCACCAGTCGCCAGCGGTGTGATATCCCGCGACGAGGGCATCCAGGCCTGAAGCTCCGCTGGAGAAGCACCGGCATGCCTGAGGGTTGTCGCTGCAATGTCGTGTAACTGAACCAGACCAGAAGCCTGCCGGCCACCCACAAATTCACCCCCTCGAATAATCAAAGGCACGCGAATGCACTGGTCAAACAAGATGGCCCCTTTAACCAAACTTTCATGGTCACCGAGCATGTCCCCATGGTCGCTAGTAAAGATCACAAGGGTTTGTTCTGCGGCGCCGCTTTCATCTAGCGCATCCAGCACCCGCCCAATCTCACGGTCGATATGACCAATCATGGCGTAGTAACCAACTCGCATAGCCTGAACTGCTTCAGCAGACATGGATTGAAATGAACCCAGGTAAGAGTTTTCGCGCTCGGCTTCAAACGCCCAAGGTACCGGACCGCGCGCAGCAGGTGCCGCTTTGATCAGCGGCGGAATCCCTTCGGAATTGACGTGCTGGGCCATTTCGAGGGGGTAATTCTCATAGGGGTTGTGTGGGTCAAACAAGCTCATCTTGCAGAAAAACGGTTGAGAAGTCCCGCTTGCCTGATGACTCTTTATGAAATCAATACTGCGATCTGCAGCCCAGCGGTTCATGCTGACTTCAACGGGGTCATGCCCTCTATGTCGCCGCTTTTCTCGCAGTTTCGTTAAATATTCAGGATGCTCCCGGTCAAGCCAACCTGTGTAACCATTAAATGGCGATTCAATATCAACAGCCGGCTCCAGGCACCATTCGTAGATGTCAAACCCGTCGTTTGGGTGTCGCCTTACAGCCTCTTCGACCCGTCCAGAGACATGAAGCTTCCCAAATAATGCTGTCCGATAGCCAAGGGTGCGCAACCTTTCCGGAAAAAGTATGGCCCCCCGATGCAATACGTCATGCAGTTGATAAACGCCATGCTCGGGCAACTCTAAGCCTGTCATTAGGCTAGCCCGAGCGGGCGTACATATTGGATTGTTGGCGTAACAATTTTCGAACCTGGTCCCCTCGCTTGCAAGCCGGTCGAGATTGGGCGTTGAAACCCAATTCGCACCGTAGCAACCCAGAGAGTTCCAACGCTGCTGGTCGGTCATGACTAGCAAGACGTTGAACCTCTTAGTCATGCCAGAACTTTCTATCATCGAGTTGAATTAATTCGATCGAGCATCCCGGGAGTCCACTCTTTTACATATTCCGACTTCAAGTAGGCACCCTGAACGGCCTTGCGGAATGCGTCTTGGTCTGGCGTCGTCACAACTAGTCCTTGCGACTTGAAGAAATCAAGAATTTCGCTTTCTTCTTTCAACCGATTTTCATTGTTGTACTTGGCCGCCAACTGTGCAGCACTTTTAACTTTCGACTTGAGATCGGCATTCAAACCATTCCAGATTTTGTTTGAAAGCGAGATAAAAAGCCCATCAACCAGATGATTAGTCAAAGTAATCTGCTTAGTGACTTCATAGAACTTCGCCGAGCGAACTGATGGCAACGGGTTGTCCTGACCATCAATTGTTCCGGTTTTCAAACCGAGGTAAACCTCACCGAATGCCAGGGGTGTGGGGGTAGCCCCAAGAGCCTCGCCAAGAAACAGCCACTCTTTTGAAGCTGGCATACGCAGCTTGACACCCTTGAGATCAGCAGGCGTGCGAACGTTGCGCAGTTCCCGCAGATTTAACTGACGAGTACCAAGATAAAGGGGCGATAGCACCGTGATGTCTAGCTTTTCACTCGCCTTCTTGTAAAGCTCTTCACCAATAGGGCCTGAAAGCACCTTCATCAGTTGGTCAGGGTCGCGGATGATGTATCCAGCAGTAAGGATGGAAAACTCGGGCGCCTGCTTGGCCATGTCAAAAGCCGATACCGTGGACATTTCGAGGTTGCCGCGGGCCATAGCGGCTGGCTCAGTTCCTTGTTTGAAGAGCGTGCCGTTGAGGTTGATCTGGACGTCGAAGCGGCCCGGCGCAGTGCGATTCAGCTCATCTTTGAAAACAGTCCACATCTTGCCGTGCCAATCGGCTGGGACCGCCGCGGTGGACACACGAATCACTGTCTTGTCTTGTGCTTGCACCGAAAGGCAAGCGCCAAATGTCAGTGCCGCTGCCGCAGAGGCTAAAAATGAACGGCGAATCAGGGAAGTTTTCATGTTGTCTCCTAAAAAAATTAACGAACGAAAATCAGTCTTTGGCAAGGTCCAGGGAAAATTCACGCACTACTTGGCCGATGGCAGCCAGCTGCGCCGGTGTCAGCGCCACCAGTGGCGCACGCACACGCAACCAGGCGACATCGCCCGTCAAGCTCACCATGATGCCCTTGAGTGCCGGCATCAGAGAGTACGCATCTAGTGAGCTAATCAGGCTAATCACCCGGTCACGCTCGCCAGGCACCGAAGGCGCGTCTGGCTGCATCACCAGGCGGTCAACCACGCGCGGCATGAAATTAGCCAGTCCGCTGATGGCGCCGGTACTGCCGCGTCGGCCCATCTCCGGCAGGTCCGGCTCGAAACCCACATACACGGTGAGGTCCTTCATGAAGGCCTCGGCAAGGCCCACCGAATGCGCGGTGGTGCAGGCGCTGTCCTTGATGCCCAGAATGATCTTCGGGTACTCGCTTTTCAAGGTGGCAATGACATGGTGCGACAAGCCTACGCCGGTCACCTGAGGGATGTGATAGAGATAGAGCTTGAGGCGCGGATCGGCCACGGCGTCAATCACCTGCCGGTAGCAATGGATGATGCCTTCGTCTGACACGCCCTTCAAAAAGAAAGGCGGCAGCATCAGGCAACCGTGTACGCCGACCGACACAGCGTGGTGCGTCAGCGCCAGGGTTTCAGGCAGCGCGGCACAGCTGGTTGAGACCATGATGCGTTCAGCGGGCACGCCGTGGGCGATCATTTGGTCCAGCGCTTCACGCCGCTCGGCCATCGAGAACGATGGGCC
>JBIKHR010000112.1:0-8200 GCA_044362035.1 Polaromonas sp.
GGCCGATCTGCGCAATGTGGTCGCCGGTGATGCCTCGCCCGATGGCCAGGGCCCGCTGTCGATTGAGCGCGGCATCGAAGTCGGCCACGTGTTCTACCTGGGCACCAAATACAGCCAGGCCATGAACGCGACTTTTCTTGGGGAAAACGGCAAGCCGCAGTTCATGGAAATGGGCTGCTACGGCATCGGCATCACGCGCCTGCCGGCCGCTGCCATAGAACAAAACCATGACGAGCGCGGCATCATCTGGCCCGACGCCATCGCGCCCTTCACCGTGGTGATCTGCCCGATCAGCCCGGACCGTTTCCCCGAAGTGCAAACTGCGGCCCAAGCCTTGTATGAATCGCTCATGGCCGCCGGCGTCGACGTCATTCTGGACGACCGTGGCGAGCGACCCGGCGCCATGTTTGCCGACTGGGAACTGATCGGCGTGCCGCACCGCGTCACCATCGGCGACCGCGGCCTGAAAGAAGGCCATGTGGAGTACCAGCACCGCCGCGATGCGGCCTCCAGCCAGGTGGCTGCGGCGGATATCTTCAGCGTCCTCAAGGACAAGCTGGGCTGAGCGATGACTGCGCCGGGGGGAGCTTTTAAGCCCTTGCCCCCGGGGGACATCTTGCGCAGGCGCTGCCTTGGAGCGGCCGCACTGGCCATGCTGGCGCCGCTGTGGCCGGGGCTTGCCAAGGCAGGCGCGCAGCTGGAAGAGCCCTTGGCAGACTCGGTGCGCAGCGCCTTGAGCGCCGCTATTGCCAGCCAGGCGCCACCGGTCCCGGTCTTTACCGATGCCGGGGGCCGGCGCATTTATCAGCGCTGGCTCGAACGCACCAGTTCCCGCCTGCTGGCAACGATCCCCGATGGGCAAATACGGCAAGAGTTTTTGCAAACCGTCTGGTACGAGAGTCAGCGCGCCCGCCTTGACGTGGCGCTGGTGCTGGGCCTGATTCAAACTGAAAGCAATTTCCGCAAGTTCGCTGTGAGCTCAGCGGGCGCCCGCGGCTTCATGCAGATCATGCCCTTCTGGGCACGCCTGATTGGCGATGGCGACGCCAGCAAGTTGTTTCAGGTGCAGCTCAATCTGCGCTTTGGCTGCGTCATCCTGCGGCATTACCTGGAGCGCGAGCAGGGCGAGATGTTCATGGCGCTGGGGCGTTACAACGGCTCGCGTGGCCAAGTGCCCTACCCGGATGCCGTGCTGCGCGCCAGCAGCACCTGGCTCAGTTCGTGACGGTGTGCGTGGCGGCCTGAAAGCCACGCTCCTCTGCAAACCAGGCCAGCACCGGCACCGTGCCGGGCAGCACCGGCTGCACTTGCACCGGCAGCGTCTGCCACGCAAAAGCCTGGCCTTCGCGCATGTGCAGCTCGCCTTCCCAGGCAAAGACCTTGCAAAAATTCAGGCGCACCAGGGCATGCGGGTAGTCGACCAGCTCGACGCGCCAGGGATGCACAGCGCCTATGGTGACGCCGATCTCTTCTTGCAACTCGCGGCGCAGCGCGGCTTCAACGCTCTCACCACTTTCGAGCTTGCCCCCTGGGAATTCCCAATAGCCTTCGTAGACCTTGCCGGGCGGGCGGGAGGTCAGTAAAAAATCACCGCCCTCACGCACCAGAACGCCGACGGCGACATCGACGACCTGGCGGTCTGCGCCGCCTTCACGCGGGCGATCGCCGTCGGCCACCAGCACCGGCGCGTTCATGCGCTGGCGTGCTGGCCGGCGTAGTCGCGGGCGAATTGAAAGGCCACGCGGCCGCTGCGTGAGCCGCGCTCCAGCGCCCACACCAGCGACGCAGGCCGGGCGGCTTCGATGGCAGCGGCGCTGACCCCGAAGGACGACAGCCACTGCGCCACGATGGTCAGGTACTCGTCCTGGCTGAAGGGGTAAAAACTGACCCAAAGGCCGAAGCGCTCAGAGAGCGATATTTTTTCTTCGACCACTTCACCGGGATGCACCTCGCCGTCATCGGTGTGGGTGTAGGTCATGTTCTCGGCCATGTACTCGGGCAGCAAATGACGGCGGTTGCTGGTCGCGTAAATCAGCACATTGGGGGTGGCGGCGGCAATCGATCCGTCCAGAATGGATTTGAGCGCCTTGTAGCCCGACTCGCCCTCTTCAAAGCTCAGGTCGTCGCAAAAGATGATGAACTTTTCGGGCAATCCGAAGACCAGGTCCACGATATCGGGCAGGTCGGTGAGGTCGGCCTTGTCGACTTCAATCAGACGCAAGCCGCGCGGGGCGTACTCGGTCAGGCAGGCCTTGATGAGGGATGACTTGCCGGTGCCGCGAGAGCCGGTCAGCAGCACGTTGTTGGCGGGCACGCCGTTCACAAACTGCTCGGTGTTGCGCCGTATCTTGTCTTTTTGCTCGTCGATTTCTTTGAGGTCAGCCAGTTCCATGCGACCCAGGTGCATGACGGGCTCCAGCGATGCGCGGCCGGAGCTGCGCTTGCGATAGCGGTAGGCCACCGAGGCCTGCCAGTTGGGTGCGCGCAAAGGCTGCGGCAGCACGGACTCAATGCGCGTAACCAGGGATTCGACGCGCGCCATCAGGCGCTCAAAAGACTCGTTCATGGCTATTAACTTCTGTAGTCGGCGTTGATCTTCACGTAGTCATACGACAGGTCGCAGGTCCAGACGGTATCGAACGCGTCACCGCGGCCCAGCACCACGCGCACCAATATCTCGCTTTGCTTCATCACGCGCTGGCCGTCGGCCTCTACGTAACCGGCATGACGGCCGCCATTGTGGGCCACCAGCACTTCGTCCAGATACAAATCGATCAGCGTCTGGTCCAGATCCTCAATGCCGGCGTAACCCACGGCCGCCAGAATGCGACCGAGGTTGGGGTCACTGGCAAAAAAGGCGGTCTTGACGAGCGGTGAATGAGCGATGGCGTAGGCGACCTTGCGGCACTCGTCGCCGTTTTTTCCGCCTTCGACGCGAATGGTGATGAACTTGGTGGCGCCTTCGCCGTCACGCACGATGGCCTGGGCCAACTGTTGCGCGATCTCCAGCATCGCTGTCTTGAGCGTGCGGCCGTCAGCGCTGTCCAGTGACTCGATCAAGACATGCGGAGCCTTGTGCGTAGCCACCAACACAAAGGAGTCGTTGGTCGATGTGTCGCCGTCCACAGTCACGCGATTGAACGAACCCTCGGCCAGTTCGCGCGCCAACTGCGCCATGAGTGACTGCGACACGCAAGCGTCGGTGGCCATGAAGCCGAGCATGGTGGCCATGTTCGGGCGGATCATGCCGGCGCCCTTGCTAATGCCGGTGATGGTGACACTGGCGCCGCCCAACGTGATGCGTTTGGAGAAAGCTTTGGCCACGGTGTCAGTGGTCATGATGGCTTCGGCGGCGCGAGCCCAATGGTCGGCCTGTGCGTCAGCCAATGCAGCCGGCAGGCCGGCAGCGATGCGATCGTGCGGCAGAGGCTCCATGATGACGCCGGTCGAAAAAGGCAGGATTTGCTCGGGCGACAAATTGAGTTGCTGGGCCAGCGCGATACAAGTGGCGCGCGCGCGCATCAAGCCGTCAGAACCCGTGCCGGCGTTGGCGTTACCCGTGTTGATGACCATGGCGCGAATGCCGTGCGTGGCGCCGCTGTTGAGGGCCAGGTTCTCGCGGCAAATCTGCACAGGCGCGGCACAAAAACGGTTTTGTGTGAAGACGCCGCCGACCACGCTGCCTTCATCGAGCAACAGCACCGACAAGTCCTTGCGACCAGCCTTGCGGATGCCGGCCTCGGCAATACCCCAGCGCACGCCGGGCACAGGAAAAAGTTGATTGGCAGGCGTGGCGACCAGGTTCACGGGCATGGGGATTCTCCAGACAGTCGGGTCAAACAGGCACAGGGAGCGCGTCAGAGGCGAGCGCCCGGTTCAGGCGCGCCGCTTCAACTCAAATCAGCTCAGCTTGCCGTGGCAAGCCTTGTATTTTTTGCCCGAACCGCAAGGGCAAGGGTCGTTGCGGCCCACGCGATCAAAGAGTCCGGGCGCCAGGGGGCGTCCTTGTGCATCGAGGCCGGACATCACTTGCACTTCACCGGTTTCTGAGGGTGCGGTGTAGGTCACGTTAGCGATGTTCTCGGCGCGTGCTTCCATGTCTTCGGCGGCTTGCCCGAGCTGTTCGCCGGACTGCACCTTGACCGTCATCAATGTTTTAGTGACTTCGTTTTTCACGCTGTCCAGCAACTGGCCAAACAGCTCAAAGGCTTCGCGCTTGTATTCCTGCTTGGGCTGTTTCTGGGCGTAACCGCGCAGGTGAATACCCTGGCGCAGGTAGTCCAGCGCGCTCAGGTGCTCGCGCCAGTGCGTGTCTATGCTTTGCAGCAGCACCATGCGCTCGAACTGAACAAAGTTTTCTTCGCCAACAGTTTCGACCTTGGCGCTGAATGCAGCATGGGCGGCAGCCACCACTTTTTCGAGCACATCGTCATCAGAAATAGCCGTGGCAGCACTGACTTCAGCGCGCAGGGGCACATCCAGTTGCCATTCGTCGCGCAGCACATTTTCAAGCGCGGTAATTTCCCACTGCTCTTCGACGCTTTCCATGGGCACGTACTGCCGTGTCAGATCGGTGAAACAACCTTCACGCAACGATGAGATCTGCCCCTGCAAGCTGGCAGCGTCCATGATGTCGTTGCGCTGTTGGTAAATCACTTTTCGCTGGTCATTGGCAACGTCGTCGTACTCCAGCAGCTGTTTGCGCATGTCAAAGTTGCGGGCCTCCACCTTGCGCTGCGCCGACTCGATGCTGCGCGTGACGATGCCCGCCTCAATGGCTTCGCCATCGGGCATTTTCAGCCGATCCATGATGGCGCGCACACGGTCACCCGCAAAAATACGCATCAGCGGGTCGTCCAGGCTCAGGTAAAAACGCGATGACCCAGGGTCGCCCTGGCGACCGGAGCGTCCACGCAGTTGATTGTCGATACGGCGTGACTCATGGCGCTCAGTCGCGATGATGCGCAATCCACCCAGCGATTTAACTTTTTCATGGTCGGCCTGCCATTGGGCACGCAGCCGGACGATTTCAGATTCTTTGGCGCCGGCGTCCAGCGCTTCATTGGCTTCAACGGCTTCAATCAATTTTTCGACATTGCCGCCGAGCACGATGTCGGTACCGCGGCCGGCCATGTTGGTGGCGATGGTGATCATGCCGGCCCGGCCGGCCTGGGCCACGATGTCGGCCTCACGGGCGTGCTGCTTGGCATTGAGCACCTGGTGCGGCAGTTTTTCTTTTTCCAGCAGCTGGTCGATGATTTCCGAGTTCTCGATGGAGGTGGTGCCGACCAGCACCGGCTGACCGCGCTCGTGGCATTCGCGGATGTCCTTGATGGCCGCTTCGTATTTTTCGCGCGTGGTCTTGTAGACGCGGTCCAGCTGGTCCTCGCGCTGGCTGCGCCTGTTCGGCGGAATGACCGTGGTCTCGAGTCCGTAGATTTCCTGGAACTCATAGGCCTCGGTATCGGCCGTGCCGGTCATACCGGAGAGCTTGCCGTAAAGGCGGAAATAGTTCTGGAAGGTGATCGACGCCATGGTCTGGTTTTCAGCCTGGATGGCCACACCTTCCTTGGCCTCGACGGCCTGGTGCAGGCCGTCACTCCAGCGACGACCGGACATCAGGCGGCCCGTGAATTCATCGACGATGACCACTTCACCCTCTTGAACCACATAGTGCTGGTCGCGGTGGTAAATGTGATTGGCACGAAGTGCGGCGTAAAGGTGATGCACCAGCGTGATGTTGGCCGGGTCGTAGAGCGTGGCACCCTCGGGGATCAGCCCCATGGCAAACAGGATGCGCTCGGCGTTTTCATGGCCTTGCTCGGTCAGGAACACCTGGTGTGTTTTTTCGTCCAAGGTGAAATCACCGGGCGTGATGATGCCTTCGCCGGTGCGCGGGTCGGCTTCGCCTTCCTGGCGCGTCATCTGGGGTACCACCTGGTTCATGGCCAGGTACATGGCGGTGTGGTCTTCGGCCTGGCCGCTGATGATCAGCGGCGTACGGGCTTCATCGATCAGGATCGAATCCACCTCATCGACGATGGCAAAGTTCAGGCCGCGCTGCACGCGGTCTGTAGCTTCATAAACCATGTTGTCGCGCAGGTAATCAAAGCCGTATTCGTTGTTAGTGCCGTACGTGATGTCCGAGCTGTAGGCGGCCTGCTTTTCCTCGCGGGTCATTTGCGGCAAATTAATGCCGACACTCAGACCCAGATAGTTGTAGAGCTTGCCCATCCAGCGCGCATCTCGGCTGGCCAGATAATCGTTGACCGTGACCACATGCACGCCCTTGCCCGACAGCGCATTGAGGTACACAGGCAAGGTGGCTGTGAGTGTTTTACCCTCCCCAGTGCCCATCTCTGAAATTTTGCCGTTGTGCAAAGCCATGCCGCCCAGCAGCTGGACATCAAAATGACGCATCTTCATGACGCGTTTGCTGCCCTCTCGAACTACTGCAAAGGCCTCTGCCAGTAAATCGTCAAGGCTCTCGCCGGCGCTCACTCTGTCCTTGAAGGCTTGGGTTTTTTCGCGCAGTTGTTCTTCGCTGAGCTGCTCAAACTGCCCTTCTAGGGCATTGATACGCTCAATCGTTTTGCGGTAAGTTTTCAGCAGCCGGTCGTTGCGGCTGCCGAACAGCATGGTGAGTGGATTAAAAGCCATAGATACGAGGGCCCCGCTAACGCAATGCGCTTAGCTAAGGGCCAAACCTTTATTGAGAGCAACTGTTGAGCCTGCGCATTACACCGTCGCGCTACGCTAAAACCCTTCATTTTACCTTTGCCGGCCGGCTGGCACCCCAGTTTGTCTAGACGCCAGCCACGATAATCCGGAAGAACCCGCCCAAAGCAGACTTTCAGCCCACGTATTAACGCCCTTCACGCTATGAACGAACCACACCGGCCGCACCAAGCCGTCAGCTTCAGTCAAGCCATAGACAATTCGCCGTCCCTGGCCAAACTGGCCATGATGGCGCGCCAGTCCGCTGACATGCTTAAAAGCGTGGAGAGACTGCTGCCACCTGCGCTTCGCGCCAGCGTCCAGGCCGGACCCATTGAAGGTGACAACTGGTGCCTGCTGGTGACCGGTAACGCGGCCGCGGCCAAAGTCAGGCAACTGGTTCCGACACTGCAGGCTCAGCTCAAGGCTGACGGCCTGGCAATCCAGACAATTCGCCTAAAGGTTTTGCTTAGCAAGTCCCCTTTGGCCGGATAACGCCAGGATCGTCGCGCATTGCAGCCAAGACGGAAAGAAAAAAAGCCTGAACTGGTCAGGCTTTTAATGGAAGGGGGCTGACGGGGTATTCAGTTAGCTTCGATTTTTAGCGGTTTGATGATGTCGCTCCAGCGGTTGTACTCTGTCTTCACGTAGTCGGTGAACTGAGCGGGCGTGCTGGGCGCGTAGACGTCCAGGCTCTGTCCATTGGCGCGTTTTTTGAACTCTGGGTCCTCCAGCACCTTGTTAATTTCCTGGTTGAGGAAATTGACGACCGCCACCGGAGTGCCTTGTGGCGCAAAGATGCCGGTCCAGCCATCCACGCTCACATCAAGCAGGCTGGTGATGCCTGTTTCACGCAAAGTCGGAATTTCGGGCGCCAGTTCGGAGCGCTTGGCGGCAGAGATGGCCAGCGCTTTAAGTTTGCCGGCTTTGACATGGCTGTAGGACGAGGTCATGCCATCGAACATCAGCGGAATGGTGCCCCCGATCAGGTCGGTCATGGCCTGGGCGCTGCCTTTGTAGGGCACATGCTGTATGTCAGTGTTGGTGGATTTTTTAAACACCTCCATGGTCAACATGGACAAGGTGCCGGCACCCACAGAAGCGTAATTGAGTTTGCCCGGATTATTTTTAGCATAGGCCATTAACTCGGGGACGGTATTGACCGGGAAGTTGGTGGGGACCACCAAAATCATGCCTGTGTAGCCGATGCGGGCCACTGGTATGAAATCTTTGAGCGCGTCGTAGGGCAATTTTTTGTTAATGTGCGGGCTGATCACGATGGGCGATAGTGAAGTGATCATTAGGGTGTAGCCGTCGGGCGCAGCCTTAGCGACAAATTCGGCCCCCACAGCCCCAGCTGCGCCGCCCTTGTTTTCGACGATTACCGGTTGACCCAGTCGCTGGGACAGTTTGTCGCTGAGGGCGCGTGCGGCCACATCGCTGGCGTTGCCCGGGGGGAAGGGCACCACGATGCGTACGACTT